>JAZRPU010000247.1:0-8334 GCA_045649365.1 Eubacteriales bacterium
TATTTATTGGATAAGCTATATATACGGTTTCATTTATGATATTTATGGATGGCCTGAAACTCAAAATGTGGATATGGTTTTAATAGACGAGGCGTATACAAAAAGTATTCCTGTAAAATCCATAAACCTTCCCGATAAACAATATGAAGCACGTTCAAAGTTTTCTGATGAACTTCAAGAAAAATTACTTTTAGATGCTATTGATTTATATAATAATTATATAGAAGATACAAGCTACAAAGCAATAACTTCTGCGTGGTTAGAGGGCGACGTTGAAAAATTAGAAAAGCTTGTTGAAGCAAATCTGGAAGTTACCAGTACGGATAAAAAGGCGTTATACAATGAGTATAGAAAAATTAGGGTATCAGGTCGTGCGGATATAACCGTAGATGCTATTGATGAAGCTTTGGATTCAAAAGACGATACATTTGTTTGCGTAGAGGCAGTGTTGCTTTACGGAAAAGACGGTGTACTTGAAAAGCTTACAAAAGAGGGCTTTAAAGTAGAACGCGTTGCAAAATAGGATTAAAATAGAGGTATACTCTGATAAACAATAAAACAAAGCTATACTTTAAAAATGAAAACCACTCGAAAAAGAATTGTCTTTTTCGAGTGGTTTTTAAAAAGCTTTAAAATTAAAAATTGTGGTCTTTGAGGTGCGTTAGTGCTTGCGCGTAATTACTTATCCATACCTAAAAACGCGATTTCAGCGGCTTCTATGTCCATATTGCACTGTAATTTGTAAAGAGGAACGGAACATAGTAAGTTGTTTATGATTTTTGCTGTAAGCTCTGCCGTTTCTCTATTTTTAGGAAAATAAAATTGCATAAAGGCTTTGTCAAAAATTTCGGTAGGGGAGATGGGAGTTATTTTATTTTTATCTCCTCTTTCTAAAAAAGCGATAGCTTTTAGAGGTGCTGATATAGGGTTGTTCCAGCCTTCTTTACCGCTTCTCGGCGAGCCCCAGACAGTAGCAACGTTATTTTCAAATCCGACAAAGGGCTTATCCCCATCGATAACTGTAACGTCGCTCCCGAATCTTTTACCCCAAAGCCTTATATGTGTGCTTTTTCCGGTTCCTGATGGTGCTGCAAATATAAAGCCTTTTCCGTCTTTCATTATTGCCGCCCCATGCATTGGTATTCTGTCAAATTTAGGAGCAGTATTGTATATTTTTCTGAATATACAGTCAAATTCTGCTGATTCAACAGTGCTTTGAGGAACAAGAGGAAGCTCTTGATTTATTTCATTGTTTGTGGCGAAAACTGAAAAATCAGGAGTTTCATTTTGTGAATTTGATAAATATTTTTCACATTTTTTTTTACCGTAATCGTATTTGAAATTAATATCAATTTTCATTCCGGCAATATTGTAAACCATGCTTTCCTCCATTTACTTCCAGAACATTTTTATAAATATGGGGAAAAGATAAATAATGAAGAATACAATAGTAAACAAAGCAATGAATAAAGCAGGGAATGCTGTTTTGTATTTTTCGGTTACATTCTTGCCTTTTTCATTGGGTGATGATTTTTTCTTTTTCAAGGAAAAATAATGCAAAAGGAAAGCGCAAGCAATTCCAAATATAGATATTAAAAGTCCAAGCGCAAATCCGGGAGGTGTATATTTCATCTCAATAACGTTTTTGCCTTCGACTAATTCAATGGAATAAAAATCACCATAAACCTTTTCTGCTTCTGCTTTTTTGCCATTGAGCGTAATTCTGAAGCCTTTGTCATAAGGAACTGCAATGAAAAGTTTTTCGCCTTTTTGTGCTTCTACCGTGCCCCATACTTTGTTATCTTTAGCATTGAGAAAGCCTGACTCTGCTTTGTCGATTGCTGATTTTAAAACGTCATGCTTAAGACCCGAAACGCCAAAAGAAAACATAGATAATGTGTTTTTCGTTGTAACAACTTTAACGTTTACCTGCTGATCTGTAAATGTTCCTAAATTCATAAAGCCCGTATACATTCCGTCGGGATAGTCAGCTATCTTTTTATCATTAACGTAAACGGTAAAGCCTTTGTTTATACTTTGTCTTAAGCTGTTGCTGAATTCACCGAATGCATCAAAATAAAGCGTTTGAGTGCCGGAAACGTTAAGGGAATAGTTTATTTCACCTTTCCCCTTTATGATTGTTCTGCCTTTAGTTTTTTCAATGGTACATCCGTTTAAAACGTTAGGAGTGTATTTTACAAACAATGTTTCTTCACTGCCAAAAAGGGAAGAAAAGATTTTTTCTTGAAAATCAGTTCTGTTTAATTCGTTGTAGGAGAAAATGTCACCGTTTCCCGAATATTTCACTCCAAGACCTAAAGCTCCCAAAGTTTCTACTATGCTATAAGTTCCGTTGGTGTAAACGCCATCATTGATATTTTTCTTAATGACTTTATATTTTACACCAAGAATTGCATCTGAAAGCTCTGAACCACCATAGGTAGAAAGTTCCATCCATGATGAAGAATACCCCAGTGCTTTAAACGTATTCATGTATTCCTCGTTCGTAAGGGAGGTGTAGTGACCAATGGAATTATATCCCAATGCACCAAGGAGATTAGAGTCATGATATTTTTTTTCTGTTTTTATTCGGTAAAAATCATCATCTTCAATTTTACCTTCTAAATCAAGAAACTCTTCATATCCGTTGAAAACGTTCCTATCCGCTGCTGTAATCATGTAAGTGTTTACTGCAAAAATGCCTTCACAAACAACAACTAAAGCAAGAAAAACAGAAAATATTCCTGCTGGGATTGCTTTGAGCTTGTAAAATAATGCAGATAAGAAGTAGGTAAGACCGAAAATACTTGCTACTTTGAACACTAATGAAAGTTGAGCTTCATCTGCCCAAAGTGTGTGGGAGAATTTTGAAAGAGCTTCTTTGTTATCTGTAAAGAAATTCAAAGCAATGTTATTAAAAAGGTGATTTACAACAAAAATACCAATAACAGTCAAAGATATATATATCATATTCTTTATAGGACCCGGTATCTTTTTGAGAAATGATTTGAAAGCCTTTGAAGGCTCTGTGGTTTCCAACGCCAAAGCCACAAGCTCAAGACCGGTAAATACTGTTATAAAAGCGTACCTGCCGGGGAAGGACATATAGCTTCCCGTGTGCCACATTTTATTTATTGGCTCAATAAATATGGGAAGACTAAAGAGTGTGAATGATAATAAGGTTGCGATTTTCTTTCTGTTTGGTTTTAATAGCGAAAACAAACCTATTATGATTATTGAGCTGGAAAGCAAAAGTAAAAATATTGTGTTTTTGCTTGTTGCCCATGCGGAGTTTTTCAACGTGGTAACAACGTCTTCTCCTCTCCCTGAACTGCCATATTGAATAAATGCAGGGAGCCATGAAACTGCTGAAATCATTGCTGCCAAAGCAGAGCCTTTGAAGAAGTCAAAAGAAATTTTTCTTTTATCTTCTTTGCCATGGTTGGAAATGAGCAAAAATAAGCCTATGATGAGCAAAATAGCAACAACCACCATGTAGCTTAAGTAAAAGTTAAAAATCACACAGAGAGAAAGAATTACGGTGTAGAAGCCATAGCCTTTCCCTTCTGCGAGCCTTTCGATTGCTAATGCTAAAAGAGGATAGAGATACATTAAGTCGAGCCACATTATGTTTTGATAATACATAAGTCCGTATGCACAAAGAGCATAAGAAACGCCCAACGCTGTGGCGATAAAGGAATTTAACTTTTTGTTGCTTTTTATAAAGAATAAAGTGGCTGTAAAGGATGCGGTGCAAAGCTTTAAAATAATGAAAACGTTTACAAGCTTATAAAGCTCTTCTTTGGGAAAGAAAACACAGAGAAAAGAAAAAGGATTTGATAAAAAGAAGAGGAAAACTCCCCAGAAGTTCATTCCTGATGCATTATTAAAGCTATAAAAAATACTTCCTCCTCCGCTTAAAACGTCTTTCAGATTCATAAGCAAGGGAATGCCTTGCTGTTTTAAATCGCACCAAGCGATTGATTTTTCGCCAAATGGATAAATATTATATTTTGAAAAAACAAAAGCAAAAACAATAAAAGTTATAATTTGTGGAAATATTAAAAATATCAGTTTGGAATCTGCCTTGAAATAATCTTTTATTTTTAGAAGAGATTGTTTTATTCTGTTTTGTGTTGTTTTAGTATTTTTCATAATTATTTTCTTTCAAAAGTAATAAAGATAAAACGGGACAACTTATGTTGTCCCGTTTATTAAAGACTATTATGTTGTTGCGTCGGGATCTGCGTAAACAGAGAAGTATTGAGCTTTAACTCTTTTTTCAACAAAATCTGTATATGAGAATACGTCTAAATCATCGTCGCTTAATCCTAATTCGGATTTAACTTTATCGTTGAAGTCTTTAATTGCTTTTTCTACAGCTTCAACAGCTTTACCTTGAAGTGTTGAACATTCTGCAAGAATCTGGTCTTCTATAGCTGTGAGGAATTTCTTCTCAACATAATCATCACCTTGGTCTTTAATGTATTGATTAACAGCTGATGTATATTCGGAAGATGAAACGTAAGAGGAAACAGCTTTTTTATATTCTGAAGAATCTTTGTAGCTGCTTGTAATTTTGTTTGTTGCTTCTGTGATGAGAAGTTTCTTTCTTGTTTCGATGAGAGAAGTTATATCTGCTTCGGTGAAGTTTTTGGAAATGTATTCCGAAAGAGCTTCTTCTGTAAGAAGAGCTGCAACTTCAGCATTGATTTCATCGTCAGTCGCATCGGGCTTCTGTTCTTTTAATGCTTTTGTATATTCAATGGACAAAGCACTTTGAGCAGTTGCTTTTAAACTTGCTGTAACAATATCTGTTGCTTCTTTTTCTACTTCAGAAAGGAATTCTTCAGAATTTAAATATGCGGAGCTCTTTGCAACGTGTGCAGCAATGAGTGCATCGGAATAGCTTGTTTTTACTTTATCTTCAGCAAAAGTTTTAAGCTCTTCTTGTACTGTTTTTTGGAATTCATCGTAATTAACGATACCAAATGAACCATCGGAAAGCTTCAATACACCGTCGCCCATAGCTTCTTTCATTATTTCAACGTAATTAGGCTCTACAAGTGTTTTTCCGCCCGCTTCGTATGTTTTGGGAACATAGCTGAAGCCGGAGGTGAGAGAAAGAGTAGTTGCAAGGTTAATAGCTTTTATGTCTTCATAAATCTTTGCGCTTTCGCCTTGCTTGAGATTTGCGAGATACACATTACCTGTGTATTCGTTTTTCATGTTATACTCATATTTGCCTGTGCTTCCGTTTTTGATTGGCTCGATCATTTCGTGATCGTCAAGAATATAATGTTCGCCTTGGATACCGTGATAGAAATAATTCTTGATTTGAGCATCAGTAAACATGGCAACAATTATATCGATAAGAGTTGTAACTTCAGTATCTGATACTGTTGAAGAAATTGAATATAATGAACCGAGCGATTCGGTTGTAGCTACGGGATTTTTGTAAACGATATATTCATATTCTTTTCCCGTTTCTTTTTCCAATGCTTCAATATCGGAAGGCGTTCCGTTGAGGAACGTTACAGCAAAATCTTTATCTGAATCAGTTCCGTCGGAAAGATATCCAAGAGAACGATATTTGCCAATAAGTGTTGCATAATCTTCAACAA
This sequence comes from Eubacteriales bacterium, assembly GCA_045649365.1. Lineage (GTDB taxonomy): Bacteria > Bacillota > Clostridia > Oscillospirales > CAG-382 > SIG653. The sequence goes on from JAZRPU010000247.1 coordinate 5,625, forward strand.
CGAATGCAAAAAGCTCTGTGTCAAGTGTTCCGTAAATTCTACCTGTGTTTTCTCCGCTGGTAGTTGTTGTGGGATTAAGGTAGAAAGGAGAGTTATCTCCGAACATATATTGATATGTTGCAGGAGAGCCTGCCTTTTTAAGAGGAACAACGTTTTCGTTACTGCTCTTGATAAGTGCGAGGTAGTCCTCTAAATCTTCAAGAGTTTTCATAGTTTTATAATCATACTTGTGTTCGTCAAGATATTCTTTGTCGAAAACAATGTATTCATATTGACCAAGTGCAACGTTGTTGGGAACGCCAAAGGTCTTTCTTCCGATTTTTGCAAGAGCAAAAAGTGTGGGGTGAATGTATTCGGAAAGAATTTTACCTTCGTTTTCAAGGGTTATATCCAAAGAAACAAGTTTTTTGGAATTTGCAAGATCAAAGTATTGAGCAGAGTCTTTGCAAAGAACAATGTCAACACGAGGTTCTTTTAATTCAAAGTCTTTTCCGCTTTCCAACATTTCGATGATCTTATCTTCAGTGTATGTATAAGGATCTTCTTCGCCGGAAGCGAGAGATGATTGACCCTCCGCATTTGAACCGTCATAGTTTTTAACTTCTTCAATTGCGGCGTTTAAAGCTGCTTCGTATTCATCTTCCAAAAAGAGTCTGAAGTCAACAGCCATTGTGTATCTTGAAATAAGAATACGGTTAATAGCAAGTTCAACAGCTCTTATAGCATCGTCTGTTGTGCCTTCACCTTTGATTCCGTAGAAGGTGTAAACAGGAATAACAGTGTCTTCAATGTCTTCAGTGTCACTGCAAGAAGCAAGAGAAGGTACTAACATCAATGCAACAAGCAAAGCAGTAAGAGCCTTCGTAAAGATTGATTTCATGCCAAATCTTTTCAAAATCCGGTCCTCCCGTATTGATTAGGAATTTTGGTACTACAACGTAAGTACACATATAATATAATACAACATTCTTTGACGGATGTCAAGAGAAATTTATGCTTTTTAACAAAAAGAAATGATTTTTTAACTCTTTGATAGATAAGTTTTTCCAAAAGTACTTGATAAATAAAAAAAAAGGAATATAATTTAATGTAAGCTTTGTAAACAAGCTTGAAAATAGCTATTTTTAGTCATGATAAAATGGAGAAAGCAAATGGATTATCACGCCGGCAAAAAAATTTTTAATAAATTACCAACATTAGAAACCTCAAGACTTATTTTGAAAAAAATATCTATGGATAATCTTTATGATATGAACAGATATGCCTCGTTGGAGGAAACTTCAAAATATCTTTTATGGACTCCTCATTTAAACCTTTTGGAAACGAGAGGAACGATAGAATTTCATATTAATCAATATAAAAAAGGTATAGCACCCGACTGGGGAATCAATCATAAAGCGGATAAGATTTTTATAGGAACTTGCGGCTTTACTTCCGTTGATGAATTTAATAATAGTGCAGAGCTGGGATACGTTCTTTCTCCTGAATATTGGGGGAGAGGTTTGATGAAAGAGGCTTTAAGCGCTGTTATGAGAGTTGCTTTCATGGATATTTGTTTTCATCGTCTGACCGTCAGGATAATGGATGGTAACGTTGCATCTATGAGGTTAGCTGAATCCGTTGGGTTTATTCATGAGGGAACAGCCAGAGAAGCTCAAATAATAAAGGGGAAGTATTCTACCATTCATACTTATTCCATATTGAAACACGAATATGAAAAAATAATAAGCTTTTAAGTCAAAAAACGGTGTTTTGCATAAACTTTAATATTGAAAGGGAAATACTCCCTAAAGAATCGCGGAATGCGAAAGATGAAAAAAGGAGATTGGTTTATGAAAAAATACCGCAATAACACGTTAACAAGAAGTAATCTTGAATCTGCCATTGCCAACGAGGCGGTATGCCACGTTAAATACACTTTATGGGGAAATGAAGCCGAAAAAGAGGGATATCCCGAAATTGCAGATTGCTATCGAACAGCAGCAAAAAATGAAATCTCACACGCGGAAGTTTGTATGAGAGAGCTTGGAATGATAGGAAGCATAAATGAAAATCTTCAGAGTGCTGTCGAACATGAAAACCGCATGGGAACAGAATATACAAATTTTGCTTCTGACGCTGAAAATGAAGGGTATGAGCAAGTGAAAGAAAAATTTCTTAACATCGCTCAAGCTGAACAACAGCATTTCGATACCTTTTCAACGCTTTATCATCGTTTGATTTCCGATGAAATGTTTGTATCCCCCGATTGTGATACACATTGGAGGTGCTATAACTGCGGATTTGTTGAGGAAGGGGAGAGCCCGCCTGAACGTTGCCCCCTCTGTGAAAGACCTGAAACGTGGTTTGCTCGTCAACAGTAAAAATTACTTTTTAAACCTCGTTAATATTTTAGGTTGATAAAATTAACGATAGAAAAAACGTTAATTTTTAAAAAACATATTATATGTTACTTGAATAACAATAAAAGAAAAATGCTGTCATGGAACCCCATGACAGCATTATTCTTTTTAAAACAGCTTTTAAACAGCTCTCTGAACTTTTCCGGAACGAAGGCAACGTGCACAAATATAAACTGTTTTTGTTCCTCCGTTGATGTTAGCCTTTACTTTTCTGATGTTGGGCTTCCAGGTTCTGCTTGTTTTTCTGTTAGAGTGAGAAACGTTGTGACCAAAGGTAACGCCTTTGTTGCAGAATTCACATTTTGCCA
>JAZRPU010000248.1:0-2737 GCA_045649365.1 Eubacteriales bacterium
CCTCTTGGACCTGTTTCGCCCTGTGGTCCTTGTGGTCCTGTGAGCCCTCTTGGGCCTTGCGGACCTTGTGGCCCTTGTGGTCCCGGAGGACAATTATTACAACAGCAATTACACGAAAAGCCACCCGAACAGTTGTTATTCAAGCAGCCGCACGTTGATTTCTGGCAATCGCAGTCTTCAAGCGTATTATTGTAATTACAGTCTTTATAGCTTTTATTGCAAAAATTTTGTCTGTTCATTAAATTAACGCATTATAATGTCAACTTGCATAGATGACACGTTTCCTTTCTGATTATTTTCTTTCACACCTATAATGGTGTGCACTATATAATATGATAATATTTGCCCGTTTGATAAAAGACGTTGACTTTTGAGCATTGTTAACTTGTTAATCAGACTATTGCAGTGAAATGGCTTGGACAGATTTTGTTGAACAGTATATAAAAAATAAATCACAACTTTTAAAAAGCGAATATAAAACGAAAATCCGCTCTTTTACGAGGGCGGATTTTTATTTGTATTATTTACCGTTCATTATTTATGGTGAACGGTAAATAAACGCTTTCGGTAGCCTTATGGGTGGGAATACTACCAAAAAGTATTGAAAAAAACTTTAGTGTATGGTATAATTACGAAAGATAAACTGACAAAATCTGTATAAAAGCATCAACAAGTAATTGGAGCAAGAAATGAGAATAGTTTTAAAACACATATTAAAAAATATTTGGGAGAAAAAGGGAAGAAGCTTATTAATTATTATATCACTGATAATTGCTACAACTGTATTTGTACTTAATTTAACGATGCCCAATGAGCTTGTTGTGAAAGTGCAAGAAACGTTAAGGTCTATATATGGAAATACTGATATGGGAATTGGTACGGTGGAGCCGTTTTCTATCAATGATATAAACGTAGGAAATGAAAAGATTACATACGTTGGGGTATCGGAGTTAGATATCAATATAGGCGATAAACAGGCAATTGTTTTTGGGCTTGACGTGGATAAATCAGTAGAAATGAAAATGTTGGGAGCTGATATTCCAAAGTTAAATAAAAACGAGGTTGTAATTAATCAAAAGCAAGCGGAGGAATATGGATATAAAGTCGGTGACTTAATAGAGTTTACTGTAGAAAATAAAAATCATGAATTTAAAATCGTTAAAGTTGTAAGCAAAAAAGGGCTTACTGCATTGGATGTGGAAAATCCTGTTTTTATTGCAAGTTTGGAAACGGTTAATGAGATAAGAAATATAGATTCCGATAAATATGACGTTTTATATATAGACGTGGAAAATGATGATAACGCAAAGGATTTTGCTGAATATTTAAAAGAAAATAATGATAATTACATTGTGGATGAAATAGCTTCTGTTGAATCGATAAAAGAGCAGACCTCTTTTGTTACATATATATTGATTATGGTTTTTGCAATGGCAACAATTATGATTTTTTTTGTGGTCAGTTCGTTGAATAACGTAATAATAGCAGAAAGAATGCCGATAATCGGAACGTTCAGAAGCGTTGGAGCTACTAAAGGCAGAATGAATTTCATACTATTATTGGAAAACGCGGTTTATGGGCTCATTGGCGGTCTTATAGGCTCTTTCGTCGGGTATGGAATAAACAGTAAAGTAGCAAGTTTGTTTATAACAACCGAGGGTGTGGAATTAACAAGTGAAACGTCACAAATGACCATTGGAACAATGCTTCTTGGAATAGCGTTTGCGGTTGTTTTAGAAATTTTAATTTCTATAAGAGCAATATTAAGGGGAAATAAAAAACAAATTAAAGATATTATTTTTGACGTACAAAGCACAAGATACGTTATTAAAAGACCAAGTGTTATTTTAGGAATATTTTTAGTTGCATTGTCTTTTATATTGAATTACGTCAATAAAGACATACATCTCGTACCAACGTTATTATCCATAGTGTTTTTGATAGTAGGAGTTGCTAATCTTGTTCCAATTATTATCAGAACAATATCATTAATTCTTGCTAAAATCTCAAAAAAAATGGGATGGGCAACGGGAGTAATTGCATGTAAAAATATCGGATACAACAAAATGATAATATCCTCTTCAAGATTAATCGTTGTTGCAGTTTCTTTAATTCTTGCAATACTTACTGTTTCCGTTTCATATACAGAGCTGTTTACGTCTTTTAAATATACAGTGGATGATTGTGATATAGTTATTGAGAACGCAACTAAAACCGCTGAAGAATATGATAAATTGATTGAAATAGAAGGCGTGAAAAGCGTTGATTATATGTATTGTTGGTGGGACACAGAAACAACTTATAATGACGGAGAAAAATTCAATACAGTTCCTACAATAGTTGGGCAAAAAGAAAGCAGAAAATATATAAAAGAATTAGATTATAAAATTGAGGATTTAAAAGAAAATGAAATAGTAATAGATGAAAAATATGCGGAAAGAAACAACGTAAAAGTAAATGATATTATAAAAATAAAATTCGAAACGTTGAATAAAGAATTTGAATTTAAGATAGTCGGCTTGATTAACAGCACGTATTTTTCAGTTAGCAGAAACGTGATTGTAATGAATCTTGAAAGCTATCTTGAAAATATAAACGACGTACCAATGCAAGTTAATATAGAAACAAAAGAAGGAACAGACCTGCAAAGCTTAAAAGAAAAACTTGAAAAGAGTATAAAAGAGATAGGCATAAAAATAAGCACAGTAGATGAATATTTAGAAGCCCAAAAAGAGCA
>JAZRPU010000249.1:0-10779 GCA_045649365.1 Eubacteriales bacterium
TTTGCAGGCTTTATCCAAGAGGATTAAGAGTTGAGCCTTCTGAAGAATGCTCTTGTTCAAATAGCTGTGAGGCTGTTTTGGAGCTTTTGTTTTCAAAAAGCGCGCCAATAGAGTTTATAAAAAGTTCAATTAACACTCCATTACCACCTATGGGGAAAAGAGGAATCGTTTATCCCGTTTTCGAATATGAGCAAAAGATAAGGTTGTATTTAATCAAAATTATTCAAAACAGAAGCCTTTCCTTTCCCCAACGTCTGATACTTTTAGGCAAAAACATGAAACTCCTTGAAGAAATAATACATTCACAAGACAAAAAAGCTCTTGAAGCTTGGTTGACCAATACAAGATTTGAAAGCAATCTTATTTTTGAGGTATCTGAAGAACGTATGCACTTTGGTATTCAAATCATTGAAGGTCTTATTGAACTGATTGACAAAAAAAGCGACAGCGTAAGAGAATACGGAGAAAAAGCACTTGAATATTTCAAGAACAGCAATAACGTTTCAGAGGCATATACAAATGCAAAAAATTATTTTGAAACCACGTTTCCGCATTGGGAAATATATTTTGAACACATGATTGTCAATCACATGTTTTTTGAACAATTTCCTTTTCAAGACAGACCTGTTTCTTTATGGAATGAATTTTTGGCATTGAGTGCAGTTTATTCTCTTTTAAGATTCTTAAGCATAGGATACATGTGGAACATCACAAGCTTTGACCGCCTTGTAGATATGTATTCTGCCACGTTTCGATTAGTGGACCATACCTCTTTTGATTTATACGCCGCCAAAACAATGAAAATGCTCAAGTGTGACACAGATGAAAAAATATTTTCGTTAATTTCATTATAAAAAACAAGACCTATACAGCTTTGCTCAAAACTGTATAGGTCTGTTTTATCATTTACCCATGAGGCAGTTTTCTTTGCTTAAAGCAACAAAAAACGTTGTATAAATTAAGCCTTTTGGGGTTTTATTTTACATTTATGGATTTTGCCCATTCTACGAAATACGGTTTATATTCATCGTATATATATGCTTCGCAAGAAAACTGAACCATCCAAAATGCCTCTGTTCCCTTGAACATTGCTACCATACATTTATCTGTTTTCACTCCAACAGATTGCGAATAAGTAAGCTTAAGTTCTATGTAAGTTATACCATCTTCGGTTTTAATTGCAGAAGGAGAGTTTGACTTGTTGGCATCGCGTACAAGGCTTGCATATTCCATAAGTGTGGTTTCTTTATCAAACAAAGAAAAGCTTTCATTTAATACAAAAATTGACGTATCTTTAGCGTAATATACCCCTTCATACTCCTTTTCATTTCCTTGGTCCACTTCGCAAAAAGCTTTTGTTGCGGTAAAAGAAAATTCATCTGTTGAAAACTCGTTGGCTTCAAATTCATAAGACTTATCAATGGTAACGGACTTGGCATATTCAACAAAATAAGGCTTATATGCTTCGTAATCTGTGGAAAGACAAAAGAACTGAATTGTCCAGAAAGCATCAGAGCCGGAATAAAAAACTGCATAATATGTGTATTCTTTTCCATCCACGTCGGAAATAGCTTTATATTCCATCGCGGTCAGGTAATCTTCTTTTTTTATCTCGCTGGGAGAATGTTTTGCATTCGCCTCCCGCGTTGCTTCTGCATATTCATCCAAGGAATTACCAATGAATCCTTCATATTCTGCGAAACTTTGTTTTAGAACAATAACAGCCGCATCTTTAGCATCGTAAAGATAATCGTACTCTTCGCTTTCCATTTTAGCAAAGGCTTTTGTCAACGTGATAGTCAAGCCATCTATTTTAACTTCTTCTTTTGGGGCTTCATAAAACTTACCTATCAAGTCATTCAAAAAGTTAAAGGAACATCCGCTTAACGAAAAGACAAAAGAAACAACAACTATCAAAGAAACAAAAGATTTTAAAAATTTAGTTTTTTTCATACTTCCTCCATATATCAAGCAAACAAAGCTGAAAAGCTGTAGCTTAACAAAAATACACACATCAAAATGCCAAGCCATACAAAAATTTTCAAGGCAATATGGCTCATTTTTTTAATAAGAGGCAAACTAACAACCATTCCAATACCCGCCATAATGCCCGTGAAAGCACCACACAAAGCACCATTAAAAATAGGCACAATTCTGTTCCCACTCAAAAAAACAATTACAGGTATTAATACAGACAGCAATATTTCATACCATTTCGCCATCTGAATTAATATTACTTCATCGTCTTCTATTTTTAATTTCATTCCCGTAAAAATATTGCCTTTAAGCTTTACTCTTATTTCCTCTTCTCCATAAGGGCATGTATATATGCGCCCGATTTCTTTTGTCATTTCCATTCCGTTAAGAATAATTTTTTTCTTACCTGTAAATGACTCTTCGTAAACAATTTCACCGTATTTTAAATCCTTGGTAACCCATCTCATCAGAAAAACCTCCAGATTAATCTCATTTTATACAAAAATCATCTTTTTTTATTTATTATACATGTTTCTGAAAAGAATGTCAACATCATGAGAAAACTTTATCACTATTTATTTTCCAAAATCACAATTCAGAAACAAAAACGAAAACGGATAAACATTTTTCAAAAGCAAACGTATTAAAAAGGTTATGCAGAAGCAACAATTGTTTCCGCATAACCTTTTTTATTTATTCAGCACTTATCCTTTAAGATCTTTAAGGTCTTCAAGAGTAGATTCTATGAGAGCGCTGATTACTTGTTCTTGCTGTTTAAATCTATTATCAATATTGGTATCAAGCTGCGAGTATAACCCGTCAACACGATTCCACGAATTTGAATAAACGCATCCCAAATCATAGTGTCGGTTATTGAATATAATGTCAAGCATTTCTTCCGATTCTTCGTCCTTGGAAGCTCCAAACGTAAGCAAGCTTTCATAATATTCAGGTGTGAGCAATTCTTCACTTAGTTCAGCTAATGCCTGAATTACTATGCCCAAATTTTCATCTGCCAACATGGAGTTAGGAACCATAAGGCTTGTTGAAGCATGGGAAGACATTGAAGAATAATAAGAATCCTGCTCATTTAAATAGAGAGGAACGGGAAGAATACCAAATTCATCTTCCATCTCTCTGAAATAGGGCACTTTAACAAGATTCGTCATATAAAACAACTCTCTGCCATCTAAAAACGATTTCTCAACTGTATACTTATAGTTGTTTCCCGGACCCGGATATTTTGTATAGTATTGCTCGTCGGAGGCACGGAGAACTTTGCCGCTGATATAAAAATTAACAGCATCTGTTAGAGCTTTGATTGTTCCCTCTGTTCTCATTGTAAGGAAAGGGATATTATTTTCATTTTTAGTGCAAATTGATTCACCCGCCGCAACACAATGAACGTAAAGATTAGAAGCTTCACTTCCCATAAACCAATTGTCAAACTCATCTCTTAAACCGTCTTCGTTATGGTCTATAGCTTCAAAAGATTCAGAAAGCTCAACAAGCTTATCAAAAGTCCATTTACGCTCTTTTACAAGCTGATAAAGGTCTTCAGTATATCCAAGCTCTTCATAAAGGTCTTTATTGAAAAGCATAGCTGAAGTTCCGCTATTATCATAGGTGTTGATATCTCCGTTAACGTAGAACAAATAATCGCAAATAGAAAGATCTTCAACAGCATTCTGATCCCAGCAAGAGCTTTTGAGATTAAGCCCTTCAAGCTCATTGAGGTTTTTCAGAACTCCATCAATACCAGAACGTGTATAGTAGTAATATGATTCAAAGAAAAAATCATATCTTCCCGTACCTGAAATAACGTCAACGTGAATTAACTCTCTAAGGTCACTAACAATATTATTTGCACCTTCTCCAAAAATTTCGCCATTGATGGAACAGTTATAATCCTTTTGAACTTGTTCTATGATTTCCTTTTTTGCTTTGTTAACGTTTGTGAGGTTGCCTTTGTCGTCTTCCATGTAAAGAACTTCACCTGTGAAATTTATATCATCTTTACCATAGCCAAACCAACGCTCAATAATATAGAATTCTCTTCCATTCAAGTCTTTTTTCTCAAGCTCGCTATAAGAAATTTTTTCTCCGCGTTTTTCTCCGAGAGTTGATTCAGACGTTTCCTCTTTTTGATCGGATGATTCTTTTTCGGGGAACATGTTATACACTTTAAGGAAATGAGCCTTTATTTTTGCATAATCGTTAGAATCAACAACGCTATCTTCATCAACGTCGCCTGCCAAAAGGAACAAATCAGACGCTTCTGAATCTCCGTAGAAATAAGATTTGATTAATAAATAATCAGTTGTTGTTATTTCTCCGTCACCCCAAACGTCACCTTTTAAAACAAAAGTTGCGCTGTCTTTTGTTTCAGCTCCGTTTTGAAGCTTTACGGTAAAACCACTTCCTACGTAATCTTCCAATGAAGCTTTTTCACCATTGGCAAGATATATTGTCAATTCCGAATTTTCAAATTCAGCGAATATTTCTTTTACTGTTGTTTGCGGATTCAAGTTTTTAATATAACCATTTCCCGCCACAAGAACAGAGCTTTCTTTCAAGATGATTTTTTCTGATTCATCCACGTTGGAAAACGATTCAACAAGTGCATTTGCTGTTTCTGTCAAAATGCCGGAAAAAGCAGTCAGGCACATTGCCAACACAAGAAAAGATGATAGCAGAATTACATGAATTTTTTTCATCATTTTGCCTCCTTGATATTTTTAACCATTTGTAAATGGTAACTTTTTCTACAAAAAAATTATATCACAAAAAAAGAAAAAGTCAACACTCGTTTGTTAAAATATTAACTTTTTCTCCATATTTACAAAAAAAAATCAAAAAATCAATCGATAGGTTTATGCTCATAAAACATTTCAGCTCTATGACGCGGTATGCTGAAATTAAACACGCCTTTTTCTTGGCTATCTCCAATGAGCGTGGATTTAACGTAATTCAACGAACGCTTTGTTTCCTCCAAAAGCTTTTTTTCTTCATAGGTCAGTTCTTCTTTAGCTTTTAAATTATCATACAAATCAAAAAGCGCAGGAACAGCAGATTCGCCATATTTCTCTAAAGTGTAAACATCAACGGTTTTCAAATCACCGTCAATATACGCGCTTACGTTATAGTTTGCTATCATGTAATCAACGTTTGGAATTGTAATCAGTCCAAAGAAAACTACAAACGTTACCACCAAGGAAGAAACAAGAGGGATTCTGGGTATAAATTGATAAAGTAAAGCAATCACAAAAAATACAGCAAGAAGAAGTATCATCCAAGAAGAATACACTCTCAATCGTGTAAGTCCATAAGAATCAATGTAAAGCAACATTTTAGAAAGCGCGGTGGCAACAAGGACAAGAGTAAAAATAGAAATAATCGAGGAATATAAGATTTTTACAAAATCATATTTTTTTCCATTTGTTTTTATAAAGCTGTGGAACAGCAAAAGCATTAATGCATTGAAAACACATACAGCGCAAAGCTGAAAGAAGCCCTCTCTCGCATAAGTAGCGTAGGATAGATTTTCAGGCAAAACCTTTGTGAAAGCAGAAACGTAATAATCCCATTGAGAAACGAAGAAAACCACATATATAAACAAAACAGGAGAAACAGTTGCACAAATAATCGGCTTTGGAATAACCTTTAAATTTGCTTTTCCATCCTCATTGTCTTGCAAAGGCTCCTGCAAAGATATTTTAGAGCCATATACCGCCCCAAAAACAATCATTGCAAAGAAAGAACCCAAAATAGAATCTCCGATAAATTCTATTATTTCTTCAGGAGTAAAATAGAATATCTCTTCAAGTATTGCAACAAATCCCGAATCGTAAGAAAGCAATGAAATAACTATAGAGGTTGGAATTATTGCAATCAAAAGTCCCAATATAATAAACAAAACCGTTTTATATACTTTAGCTCCGCTTGTTTCTTTATCACGAATAACAAAAGCGGGAAAAATTCGACCCAAATTTGAAAAAGGAACAACAAAAACAGAGCGCATTAATTTATTTAGGCATCTCTTACCCAAAAACTTTTCCATATTGAAAGATGTATAAATCCAATTCAAAAAGCAAACTAAATTGAAAAGATAAAGAAAGCCTTTCACCGTCCCATTGGAGATATTTATAAGTCCAATGGAAAAAACAAGGGATATTGCCATGACTATCCACGATGATGCTTTTAGTTTTCTTCCCGAAAGCTTTATATATGCGATTCCAAAGGCAAATAAAACTAAAACAACTATCATACCGCCAAGAGAATTTTCAACAACGGGTAATGATTTGGAAATCAAAAAACCCACTATCAAAGAAATCCATGCAAACAAGGTATCAAACCCCGAATATCTATATTCGGGACTCGCGCTGAAGGAATTATTGTTTGGATAACTGTTTTGTGAATAATTCATCATAATCTCCTTTTCATCTTAAATTTATTCTTTATCAGGAACGTATTCCAGAATATCCGAAGGTTGACAATCAAGAGCTTGACATATAGAATCGAGGGTTGAAAAGCGAATCGCTTTTGCACGATTATTTTTCAATATAGATAAATTTGCCAAAGTGATTCCTACCTTATCGGATAAATCATTTAAAGAAATCTTTCTTTTAGCCATCATAACGTCAAGATTTATTACTATCATAATCCAAAAACTCCATCCGAAAGCTTAAACGGTAAAATCATTTTCTTCTTTTATTCTCGTTGCTTCATATATTGCATTTTTGACAATCATCAAGCAAAGTCCTAAAAAGAATGCCGCAAGAGATATGCATATAACAGCTTGAAAATAAAGTATCATCAAGGAAATGAGTATTCCCTCTCCAAAGCAACATATAGAAACAATTCTGATTATATCACCTGTGATTTTTGTAAATATCCTTCCCTTAGAAACTCGAGATAATAAAAGCAACATAAAAACAACTGCAATCATTGCAATTACAATCATTAAATACACATCCGTTATTACCAACGCCTTTCCTAAAGGTGTAATCTCATTTCTTATTCCAACGCGGTCGGGAACAGACAAAATACTATTCACAAAAGTCGGAACAAAAAAGCTACACACAACAAGTCCGAGTAAAAACACCCAACCAATAGTTGCAGAAATAATAATCGAGATTCGATTATTTGCCGTTTTTTCATTTTTGGAACATTTGCTTTTCATAACAGTTTCCTTTCAATGCATATTTTTACCTCAATTGGATTATATCACTTACATTATTGTTTGTCAATAGCAATTTATCGAAAAACGATATATTTTTATCAAATTGCAATTCCATGAATTTCAAAAAAGCTCAATAGTAAAACGAAATGTCGCATTTGTAAAACGAAGTACAACAATTGTAAGCGAAATGCAAGTTTGTAATTTCAAATGCACGATTTGTAAATGAAATGCAAGTTTTGTAAGCAAAATGCAACATTTGTAACCGAAACGCAAGGGATAAAATGGTTATCAAAGCATCAAAATTGCGCACCAAAAGAGAGGTAGTGCAAAATTTCAATTTTTTGAAATCCAAAACGCTACCCCGAATACACCACAATACGAAAGTATCCACCGTTAAAATTATTAGTTATCTCTTTAATAATTTTGGCGTCATTACGACACAACCTGGATCGATTTGAGAATATCCAAGTTTTTCAAGAGCTTCCTCACCATAGTAGAAAGCAAAAGCCTCATAAGGCGTTCTGTTACCCAATTTAGCTCTGCGGTAGGAATTGATGTGGTTCATCATGTGATCAATATCTGTTTGTGTTAGCCTGTCAAAAGACGTTCCTTTCGGCAAAATCCTACGTATAAGTTCATGGTTCACCTCAATAGAACCCTTTTGGTATGGAGAGGACGGATCACAGTAAAACATGAACGTTCTTCGTATTCCGCCAGGTGCAATTTCAATCATTTTGGGATTTGAGAATTCCGAGCCTCTGTCGGTCAAGATTACGGGAAACAGATTTTCAAATAGTTTTCTCCCCAGTTTATGGTACAGATAATCAAACACGTCAATAACCGACTGAGAAGTGTTTGCATCCCTCAAAAATGCCATCATAAAGCTCGTTTCAGTAAAGTGGATGGTAAGTAATACCTTGCCGCCAACTGTACCTATGACGGAATCCATTTGCACCGTATGCGCATTTGGATGCTTTAAGAGAAACTGTTGGTAATCCACATAGTTTCTGCCCACATAACAACTTCTATCAACCTTAAACTCTTGTTCCTTTTTGCGAGGACGGTAACGCACCTTTCGTGGCAAATCAATATTCCTTGCGTCAAAGAAACCGTGATCGATGTAGTTGTAGAGCGTTTTCTCGCTGCACATAAGCGTATCTGCGTAATTAACGTATATCTGGTGGATGGACTGCCCTTGCAAGATAAGTGGCGTCACAAAGGCATTCAGGCGGCTCATTTCACGCTCGGTGGTCATAACTCCTTTGCGAGATTCCGAGATATGAGCCTGTGCCTTTGAATGAGCTTTAATGGCAGAATAAATCGTTTTCTCAAGGGTACATCTATTGCGCTCAGAGCATGAATTACAGACGTATGGTGGTTTGAATCTTGTAACACATATCTGTTCCTCAAAATCGGGGCAGTTGTCGTTACAACTACTGCATATTTTACAGTATTTCAGCGATTGACGGGAACAACTCCTACTACACACGTGGACTTTAGTACAAGTATCCCGATGTACACAAGCGTTGTAACCGTTTGCTCCATAACCGGAGCGTTCAATAAGAGAATGTTTTCTGACTTCTCTGGATATGGTAGAACGGTCTTTTCCAAGAATTTTAGCAATCTCGCCAAAAGATTTTCCGTTAAAAAGACAATTCTCCACTTCCATTCTTTCTTCGTATGTGATATAATTAGACATGGTATCAATCTCCTTTAGACTTGGGTGGATACCCTGCAGCACAAAAGAGGGATATTGCTTTGTGGTGAAACGATATCCTTCGCTGCAGAATAATTATATCATAAAACGAAGTAGCAGAAAACTTCTGAAATGGCAAGGGTTAAAATGAACGGCTTCGCCGCCCTTGACATTTCAGCCGTTTCCTGCTTTCCTGTTAATAAGGGAAGAAAGCCAAATTGACTTTCTCCCCGAAAGATAAATTAATTATACAACCAATTGTAAAGCAAATTGCGATGGTAGCGATAAGGGTTTATTTCAAGTGACTTGAAATTGCTTTTTATCCATCACCCGTGCGTTTTACTTTGCAATTGAGTGGGAGCTTGCTCTCGAAGGGTGATATGTATTACCCGAAGTATTTATCCAGCAGATCGCGGTGGGTTTTGCTTTTTTTGATGATACGGAAGGCGTAGTCGCAGGTGAAGTCGATGAGCCATTCGCGGGCGATGTACTCGAAGTTATGCGCTTTGGTGATGCAGAGCCAGCCGTTATTGATCCATCGGCGGACGGATTCGTGCTCGTAGCCGAGGATGGTTTCCACGTGCTTTGGTGTGATGACATCGGGCAGGTCATACCACTCGTCATCAAGCCAATCATGGAAGTCTTTCGGAACTTGGTGCGGGTACAAGTAGTACTTATCGGGTTCGCGTTTACGTGGATTAGTTGAGGAAAACGTGATGGGGATAAAATACTTTTCGGGGTGCTGTTCGCTGTCATTTACATATTCGTCAAGGTCACGTCGCAGGACGAGATATCGATGTGTTTTCTTGCCTGTATCTTTGCAAGGTATCATTCCATTTTGGAGCATCCACGAACATTTTCGTTTACTGATATGCAATATCTTGCAAACTTCCTCAGCGTAGAGCAATTCCTGAGTTTGCACCTTATTTTCCATTTTCTTTTATCCTCTTAATACGCCTTTGCCATTCTGTTTCATCATCGGTGGTGGCGGCAAGGTAATCGATAAGGTCAGCTTTACTTATAAGCTTTTTTCCTCGGTAAGTGTATGCTGGGACTTTTCCTTCTTTAATCAGTGCGTGGATAGTGTTTTTACTCATACGTGTCCATCTTGCCGCATCAAGAACGGTAAGTACATCTGGGCATTTACGGAACAGACGTTCCAGTCCTTTTACTTTTTCTTCGGTTGTCATTTTCTCGTTTCCTTTCTGGGTTTTGTTAGCACAGAGTATACCACAAAGAAACGAAAAGTCCAGAGAGAATCGGGGACAATATAAAATTAACATTTAAACTTGAAAAGTCATAAATTATTCAAGGTTTTTCTATTGAAAAGTTGGTGAAACGCTGCTCGATTTTCTTTGAAAAATCAGAAAAACAGCAACGATTTTCTATTGAAAAGTGGATTTTGAGGGAAAATAACGATATCAATTACCTGTTTCTTTTTCATTAAACGGCGTTTGTGGGGGTGAAATTTTATTTTTTCATCAATTAACCCCTCACAAATAGGGGTTTATCGACTTTTACCTGTCATGCGTGTATTGAACGTGTTTTCGAACTTTTTGTGCATTTTCGTCCCTATCGGGTATAAATTAGCATATAAGCATTGACATTATACCCGATAGGGTGTATAATGTTGTTATGAATAAGATTGCTAAATTTATTAAACTGAAAAGAAAAGAATGTGGTCTCACGCAAGAAGAGTTCGCGATGCGTTCGGGTCTTGGTTTGCGGTTCGTGCGCGAGCTTGAACAAGGAAAGACAACCGTGCGTATGGACAAGGTGAACCAGGCGCTTGCTATGTTTGGTATGGAAGCTGTTCCCGGTATAAAGGAGCGGGAAATCTCCGAAAGCGAGGATATATGAGAAACACAATATTATCAAAATTAAAAGAAATTGAAGAGCGAGAAAACATAAAGATTCTGCATTG
>JAZRPU010000250.1:0-2426 GCA_045649365.1 Eubacteriales bacterium
CTGACGCTTCCGAGGTAAGTGAAAAAGCGGCAAGTCAAGAGCCTACAGAAATATTCAAGGCTGTTTGCCAACAAGCTTCTGAAACAACCGTTGCAACTCTTTCGGTAAAAGAAGCCCCTGTTTTGTTAAAGAAAACAGAGGATTCAAGAAGAATGGCGGAAATGATGAAAATGTACGGTTTGGATTCAAACGCCATGGACGGAAACGAAGAGCTCTTGATAAACGCTTCTTCTCCCGTTTGTGCAAAAATAAAACGCCTTGCTTCTGAGGGGGATAAGGAGGGAGCAGAGCTTCTTGCAAAGCATGCATATATGCTTGCTGTAGTAGCATCCCGTCAGCTTACCGCGGAAGAGCTTAAAGAGTTCATTGATATGAACGTAAAATTGCTTGAAAAAAATTAAAATAAATAAAATTAAAACAGGAGATACTAAAATGATTGAAGAAAAGAAAAACGGCATCTGCGAAGAAGAATTAGACGATTTGGCAGAATTGGATTCATTGGACTACGAAGACGAAGATTTCATCGTTGAGCTTACCGACGAAGACGGAAAAACTCAAAAATTCTCTATTCTTGACACCATCGAATACAACGAAAAAGAATATGCAGTTCTTGCAACTGAAGAAGAACCCGACAGCGTTGTTATCTTGGAATATATCGAAGCTGACGAAGAAGGAACTTTCATCACCGTTGAAGATGAAGAAACTCTCCACGCAGTTTTTGATATTTTCGTAAGCTCTCTTGAATGCTGCTGCGGTGATGATTGCGATTGTGATTGTGAAGACGATGACTGTGATTGTCACGACGGTTGCGGACACGATTGCGGCTGCTGCCACTAATTGTAATTCGTTTTAGAAAATCACGAAACGGTTTTTCCGTTTCGGGATTTTTGCTTTTAAGAATCAAGCTGTATTTTCTTTTTCAATGAGATTTTTTGCTTTGCAGAAAACAAGTGAAAAAGACTTGACAAACAAATAAAACATGATAAAATGTCAATGATATATATATGTGAAAAAGGTGATTTTATGATAAATATAGTTCTTTATGAGCCTGAAATACCTCAAAATACAGGTAACATTTCCCGAACGTGTGCAGTTACGGGATGTCATTTGCATCTGATTGAGCCATTGGGCTTTGAGCTTTCCGAACGTTCTATAAGGCGTGCGGGATTGGATTATTGGCAATACCTTACGGTTAATACGTATAAAAGTTGGGAAGAATTCATATCTAAAAACAATGGCGAATTTTATTTTTGTTCTACAAAGGGTCAAAAATGTCATTCTGAAGTTTCATATCCAAAGGATAAGGACTTGTATTTTGTGTTTGGAAAGGAAAGCTATGGTCTTCCCGAGCCACTTTTGCAAGAGAACTACGAAAAATGTATCAGAATACCAATGAAGGGCTTTGTTCGTTCTTTGAATTTATCAAATGCGGTGGCGGTAGTTATTTATGAGGCGTTAAGGCAGTTGGATTATCCCGATTTATCCAGCGAGGGTAACTTAACGGGAAGAGCTGATTAAAAGGTGAAAAAGCGCGGAAAAATGCAGGTATTTTAGGTTTTTATCGAAAAAATATAGTTGACATTTTTATTTGGTCATGATAAAATATTATATACAAGAATTGAATTATTAAGATATTTTGTTTGCTTTTTCCGATCTATCCATAGGAGGTTTGCTTATGGCAAAGAAAATCCCTAAAATTGCATTGCTTTACGATTTTGATAAAACCCTTTCAACAAAAGATATGCAGGAATATTCTTTTATTCCCAATTTAGGTATGTCTGCGGGAGAATTCTGGCAAGGTGCAAACGATATTTCCGTTGAGCTGGGAATGGACAGAATTTTGTCTTATATGTATCTTATGATAAAAAAAGCCAAAGCAAAAGGCGTTCCTATCAGAAGAGAAAATTTTGTTAAGCTTGGAAGAGATATTGAATTTTTGCCCGGTGTTACCACTTGGTTTGAAAGAATAAACGAATTTGGAAAACAGCATGGTGCGGAAGTTCAACATTATATTATTTCTTCAGGCTTGAAAGAAATTATTGAAGGCTCTAAAATCAGCAAGGAATTCAAAAAGATATATGCTTGCGAATTTCACTATGATGAAAATGGAATTGCAGATTGGCCTTTGCTTGCGGTGAATTTTACTGCAAAAACTCAATTTCCTTATAGAATTAATAAAGGTGTTCTTGATATTTCGAATGATGCAGATTTGAACAACTTTGTTCCTAAAGATGACAGACCTGTTCCTTTCCGTAATATGATATATATTGGCGACGGACTTACAGACGTTCCTTGCATGAAATTGGTCAAAACCAACGGTGGACAGTCAATCGCTGTATATACTCAAAAGAAAAAGGTTGAAGACCTTCTTCGTCATGGAAGAGTTAATTATATTGCTCCTGCAAACTACTGTGCGGGAAGTTATC
>JAZRPU010000251.1:0-1086 GCA_045649365.1 Eubacteriales bacterium
CCCACAGGTACAGCAGGGTTCCCCCCGAATTTGCTTCTTTTGGCATCATTTTCTTTCCACATTCTTCGAGCTTTAATGGAGATTTCGTTTTTTCTCAACAACCCCAACGCTTTTTCAAGAATAATTTTTTCACCTTTTTGGATCGATTCATTCAATTCAAACATATTATATATCATTCCCTATTTCATTTTTTAGCCGCAAATCAATTATTTAAACATATACATCCAAAACATCTTGCCTGTATATCGGTCATATTCTTTCATATCAAGCAAACCAGTATATTTGGAAATTTTTTCAAGGAGCAGCTTGCCCGCAGGAGATTTCCACATTTTTCTTGGTGAACAAAAAACAAATTCAGAATCGTTAACAATGCATTGAAGCCAAAGGTTTCCGCTTCCTATTCCAAATTCTGCCCTTTGAAAAGAGGAAAAAGGTATTTCTTTGCAAATTTTCAACTTTTCGTTTCTGCATATTAATGATTCGTCGGTAATTTCCGCTGTATATCCCGTATATGCTGCGGGACATGGAAGGATATCTCCACCGTTTCCCATAACCAATGGGAAAACTTTATTAATATCAAGATTATTTTCTTCGCAATATTTCTTTAATGACATGATAAATCACCTTTCTATATTCTTTTTTCTATTTTATTAAATATTCCTGGTCTATTTTCTCCTTTGCTATGCGAACTAATTTTTCGCCTGCAAAAGTAATTGTAAATTCATGAGAAGTATAAATCATCCATTCCTTTGAATCATCGTAATAATAACTTTCAACATGCCACGGGAAATTATATCCCTCTGAATCTGCTTCATACAGCAAGGATTTTAAGCTAATCGTTTTAGGTTCATTGTTAAAATCTTGATTTTGTATTGTTATTGCTTTGTCAATGGAGAGTTCAGAAAGCACATCTTCTATTTGTTTTATCCCATTATCGTTACGGAACATTTTCCAAAGATCAAAAGCAACGACGGGGATATTATTTTTTAAGCTTTGAATCGGATACCAATAGTCAACGGAACAATATGTAGAATGGCTCAAATCTGAAGCTAAATATGATTTTATTATCGCCAAAAATTCTTTCTT
>JAZRPU010000252.1:0-3068 GCA_045649365.1 Eubacteriales bacterium
TTTTTAACGTCAATTCCAACAGATATCAATTCGTTATATTTATTTGCCATATCAACGACAAATTCCGGATTTTTTACAGCAACAGTACCAAGAATAACCCTTTTTACACCTATATTTGAATAGAGTTTTATTCTTTCTTCATCTCTTATTCCACCGCCTACTTCTATAAAGAGGTTTGTGGCAGAGGATATTTTTTCTATCGTTGAAAAATTTTCCGTACTTCCACTTTTTGCTCCGTCTAAATCCACAACATGTAAATGAGTAGCTCCAACAGCTTCATAGCTCTTTGCAACATCTAATGGAGAGCTATCATAAACTGTCATTTTATCATAGTCACCTTTATACAAGCGAACGACCTTGCCTCCGCTAATATCTATTGCGGGAAAAATAATCATATTATTACTCCTAAATTTCTATTTCTGAAAATGCTTTCAATATTGAAAGACCCGTATTTCCGCTTTTTTCGGGATGAAACTGTGTACCATAAAAATTATTACATTCTACTGCACCTGTAATTTCAGTACCATATTCACTAAAAGCAATCACAGAATCATCACATTTTTTAGCATAGAAAGAATGAACATAGTAAACGTAGTCGCCTTCTATTACATACTTGAAAAGCTTACTTTCTTTTTTAAAAACCAATGAATTCCATCCCATGTGAGGGATTTTTAAATCCTTTGAAACATCATCAGCAATAGGACAAATTTCACCTTTAATCATTCCTAATCCGTTATGCTCTCCGTATTCATAGCTTTTATCAAAAAGCAATTGCATTCCAAGGCATATACCCAATACAGGCTTTTTTGTTTCTTTCAAAAAAGGAATCAATCCTGTTTTTTCAAGCATTTTATAAGCATCGCCAAAAGCTCCTACGCCTGGCAAAATTATTCGGTCTGCTTTCTCTAAATCTGAAATTTTGTTTGTAACTATACATTCGAGATTCAAATATGAAAGCGAAGCGCAGAGAGAAAAAAGATTTCCAACACCATAATCAATAATGGCTATCATACAATTGCCCCTTTCGTTGAAGGAATTGCTCCGTTAGAATCAGGGTCAATAGCTAATGCTTTCTTCAATGCTCTTGCTAAACTCTTGAACAACGCTTCTATAATGTGATGCGAATTATCACCTGATAAAAGCTTAAAATGAACGTTAATTTTTGCATTAGATGCAAAAGCCACAAGAAACTCCTTTACAAGCTCCGTATCAAAATTACCTACTTTTTCTGTAGGAATTTTCACATCATACCCTAAATAACTTCTTCCACCACAATCAACAGCACACAAAATCAAAGCTTCATCCATAGGAAGAATTATATCTCCATATCTGAAAATACCACCAAAATTACCACATGCTTCCGCAAAAGCTTTGCCAAGACAAATTCCTATATCTTCTACTGTATGATGCATGTCCACATTCAAATCGCCCTTACAACCAATAGAAAGGTCAAAAGAACCATGTTTTGAAAAAAGCTCCAACATGTGATCCAAAAAACCGATTCCCGTTTCTACTTCATATTCTCCAGAACCATCTATATCAAGTCTGAGGTAAATTTCAGTTTCAGATGTTTTTCTTTCAATAACAGAACGTCTCATGATATATCTCCAATCTTACGTTATTTTACTTTTTTATAGTATCAATTATTTGTTGAATATTCTCAATCAAAACATTCATTTGTTCTTCTGATCCTATTGTTATTCTTACATAATCAGAAATATCACCGCCTAAATATCTAACAAGAATACCTCTTTCTTTGAGTTTCAAATAAAGGGCATCACCATCGATAAGCGGATGCTTTACAAGAAGAAAATTTGCTTTGGAATTTGTCATTGAAAAACCAATCTCCAAAAGCTGACTTTTGACTTTTTCTCTTACTTCTATTACTTTTCCAATACATTCATAAAAGTATTCTTTATCTTTCATTGCTTCGCTGCCTGCAATAATAGAAAGACGGTTTACGTTATACGGATTAAATGAAAACTTCATTGTATTAATATCAGAAATCAAATCTTCATTTCCTAAAGCAAATCCCACTCTGCCGCCTGCAAGGCTTCTTGATTTAGAAAAGGTTTGAATAACCAAAAGATTACTATATTTAGTAACTAAATCAGCAACGGTTTTTCCGCCGAAATCAATATATGCTTCATCAATAACCACAAGTCTTTTCACGTTGGAAGAAACAAGAGATTCAATTTCATCAGGTGATAAATATGTACCCGTTTGCGCATTAGGGTTTGCAATAATGATATTTCGATTTGTTGAATAATAACTATTAAGATTTATTGATAAATCCTGTTCCAATGGAATTGTATCAAGTTCTACACCAAAAAAGTTCGCAAAAACCGGATAAAAACCGTAGGTAACAGAAGGACACACAAAACCTTTTTCTCCAAAAGCATTAAAAATAAATGCAAGAATTTCGTCACTACCGTTTCCAACCGCAACATTTTCTTTTTTTAAATTATAAAAACTCGCTATGGAAGATACCAAAACGTCTGCTGTAGGGTCGGAATACAAATTCAATTTTTCTATTTCTGAAGAATTAATTGCTTTAATAACGTTTTCAGAGGGAGGAAAAGGCGACTCATTAGTATTGAGTTTAATAAACTTTCCTGCCAATTGCTCTCCAGGAGTATATGGAACAAGATTTTTTAATTTTGAGGATAAAAATTCACTCATGCTTTTCCACCTCTTGTCAAAACACTCTCTGCATGGGCATCAAGTCCCTCACAATATGCAAATGCTGCTATCTTATCCATAGCTTCTACAGTTGCTTCAAGGGGATAATAAGAAAATGCAGATTTTTTAATAAAATCATCTACTGACAAAGGGGAAGAAAATTTTGCACTTCCGCCTGTGGGTAACGTATGGTTAGGACCTGCAAAATAATCTCCAATTGCTTCTGGAGTATTGTGACCCATGAATATAGATCCTGCATTTGTCACCTTTTCAAGCAACAAGAATGGATCGTTAACACATAATTCCAAATGTTCCGGAGCTATACTGTTACTTATAGATATTGCTTTTTCTATATTTTCAACAACAATAATTTTTCCATTATTATC
>JAZRPU010000253.1:0-39404 GCA_045649365.1 Eubacteriales bacterium
TTGAATATTCTGAAGAAAACACCGACGCGATAAAGAAGATGTTTGAAATTTAATATTACTAAAAAATCAATTTTTTATTTTGCTGTTACTAGTTGATAGAGAATTGATTTTTTTGTTTGATTGAGTTGTTTTTAGTCAAAATTATACATGCCAAACCGATGGTGAAAACTTGACAAACGAGATATAATGTGGTATAGTAAAATAGAATATTTATAGTTAACATGGAGCATAGTATAGAATTATTCGGAGCCACTATAAAAAGTTTTAAAACAGAATAGATATGGGTATTTTTTGAGTATAATGTTATAGAGTGGCTTTATTTATATAGTTGTACATAGTTTAAAACAAGGAGATGATTTCATAGAGTCATGGCTAAAGCTAAAAAAAGCAGATTAAAAATAATTCCATTGGGTGGAGTTGATGGAATTGGCAGAAATATTACGGTTTTTGAATGCGGAGAAGATTTAATTGTTGTTGATTGTGGTATTTCTTTTGCAGAAGAGGATACCCCAGGTATAGACTTTGTTATTCCCGATATATCTTATCTTGAAGGATGCATCGAAAAAGTAAGAGGAATTTTTATAACCCACGGTCATGAGGACCATATTGGTGCAATACCTTTTTTCCTTAAACGAATAAACGTTCCTGTATATGCTACAAGACTTACTTTGGGAATACTTGAAAATAAGCTTATAGAGCATAATATGAGAGATGTGTGCGAGCTTGTTGAGGTTGCGGCTGGTGATGTGGTGGAAGATGGTAATTTTGCTGTTGAGTTTATTCACGTTAATCACTCCATAGCTGATTCTTGTGCATTGCATATATTTACTCCTGCAGGAAACGCCCTCGTTACAGGAGATTTTAAAATAGACTTAACTCCTATTGATGGCGAACCAATGGATTTGGCAAGACTTGCAGAAATAGGAAGTGACGGACTTGACGTTCTTTTATGCGATTCTACAAACGTGGAAAGAGTTGGATTTACTCAATCTGAAAAAATTGTTGGTGCATCGTTGGAACGAATAATGTCAAGCACGGATAAGCGAGTTATTATTGCAACGTTTTCTTCTAACGTTCATAGAGTTCAACAGATAATAAATGCATCTGCTAAAATTGGACGTAAGGTTGTAATGACAGGCAGAAGTATGCTTAACGTTATTAATGCGGCTTCAAGGTTGGGATATATGACCATACCTGAAGATATTTTTATAGACGTTCATGACATGAAAAGATATAATATGGACCAGATTACCGTTATTACAACGGGAAGTCAAGGAGAGCCAATGAGCGCATTATACCGCATGGCTTATGGTGAGCATGCTCAAATAAAATTAGGAAAAGACGATTTGGTTGTGCTTTCGTCATCTCCTATTCCGGGAAATGAAAAACTGATTTGCAATATTACCAATGAGCTTTTGAAACGCGGTGCAACAGTTCTTAATGACGATGATGTTTTTGACGTTCACGTTTCGGGTCACGCTAGCAGAGAAGAACTTAAAATAATGCACAGGCTTACTCAACCAAAATATTTTATTCCGATTCATGGAGAATATAAGCATCTTATTCGCCATAAAGAGTTGGCTAAAGAACTTGGAATGAGTGATGAAAATATCTTTATTCCCGAGCAAGGACATATTATGGAGCTTTCTCCGTCAGGAATGAAAAAGCGTGGTAACGTTCCGAATGGTGTATTATACGTTGATGGTTCAGGCTTTGGTGACTTGGGAAGCGGAGTTCTCAAAGAGAGAACGAAGCTTTCTGAAGATGGAGTTGTTATTATTACAGCTACGTTGGATTCGGACTTCAACTCTATTCTTGCAGGCCCTGAAACAATTTCTAAGGGATTTGCTTACGTTGGAGAAGCGGAAGAGATAACTGAACAGTTGAATAGTCTTGCTGCAGAAGTTATTGAGCGATGTATTGAAAAAGGATATTGCGAGTTTTCCACAATTAAATCGAAGGTAAGAGGGGAAATCGCAGGTTTTATATTTAAACAAACAAAGAGAAAACCTATGGTTATTCCTATAATCATGTCGGTGGCATTATGATGAATGAAAGAAAAACCGTTCTCGTTACAGGCGGGTCGGGCGGAATTGGAAAGGCAATAGTTTCTGCCTTTGGCAAAGAAGGGTATAACGTTGCAATTAACTACTTTACAAATCCCGATGGTGCGAAAGAAGCATCTGAAACAGTAATTGGCGGTGGAAAGTGCGGTATTTACCAATGTGATGTTGGCGACATGGCGCAAGTCCTTAAAATGAAATCCGAGATAGAAGCGGAAATGGGAGAGGTTGATGTTCTTATTTGCAATAGTGGAATTGATTATTTTGGACTTTTTCATTTAGCAAAAGAAGATGAAGTAAAGCGTCTTTATCAAACCAATCTTTTGGGTGCTGTTAATTGTGCAAGAGCTTTTCTTGCTCCGATGATAAATAAAAAAAGCGGTTGCATTATTTTCAATGCTTCTATTTGCGGGGAAATGGGATTTTCTTGTGAGGTTGATTATTCTGTTACAAAAGCAGGATTGATTGGGCTGACAAAAGCTTTGTCGCGGGAGGTTGCTCCAAGCGGTATCAGAGTTAACTGTGTTTCACCTGGATTTATTTCAACCCCAATGACAGCTTATTTTTCTGATGAAGCTATTGAATCCATAAAAGAAGAAGTGCCACTAGGAAGAATTGGTGTTCCTGAAGATATATCTGAAGCTTTTCTTTATCTTGCATCAGATAAAGCAAGTTACATTACAGGCACTGTTTTGTCTGTAAATGGTGGATGGTATTAGTAAATAAGGAGAGCAAATAATGAATAACGTGAAAGAAAGCTTGATAAATAAATGTATTGCGGCAAAAGAAGCGGGTAAGAAGCTTGCTGTTTCAACAGGCGGTGAAAGAAACAACGCTCTTGTTTCAATGGCAAACATTCTTGAAGCTGACGAAAAGATTATTCTTGAAGCGAATGCTAAAGATATTGAAAAAGCAAAAGAAAATGGCATAAAAGAAGCTATGGTTGACAGACTTATGCTTAACTCTCAAAGAATCAAAGCTATTGCTGATGCAATGAGAAAGGTTGCCGCACTTCCTGACCCGTTGGGTGCAGGAGAAGTCTGGACAAGACCAAATGGACTCATGATAAAAAAAGTCAAGGTTCCACTTGGAAATATTGCGATTATTTATGAATCTCGTCCAAACGTTACAGCGGATGCAGTTTGCCTTTGCATAAAGAGTGGTAACACGGTGTTTCTTCGCGGTGGCAAGGAAGCGTTTTTCTCCAATACTGCCATTATAGCTGCTTTGCGCAAAGGATTGGAGCAAGCAGGCTTTTCAGGTGATTTGATACAAACTCCAGATGATACATCAAGAGAAACAGCTACTGCACTTATGACTCTTTCGGGATATGTGGATTTGCTTATTCCAAGAGGAGGAAAAAGTCTTATCAGGTCGGTAGTAGATAATGCTACGGTACCTGTTATAGAGACAGGTGCGGGGAACTGTCACGTATATGTAGAAAAAACTGCTGATTTGGAGATGGCGGCAAAGATTGTAAAAAATGCTAAAATGCAACGTCCCTCTGTTTGCAATGCGGCAGAAAATCTTTTAGTTGATAAAGAAATAGCTGAAGAGTTTCTTCCTGTAATCAAAAAAGTTCTTGAGGGAACTGAATTGAGAGGCTGTGACAAAACTGTTGGAATAATTAACGTTAATCGCGCCACGGAAGAGGATTTCTTCACAGAGTATGACGATTATATAATGTCGCTTAAGGTAGTTGACGGATATAAAGAAGCTGTAGACCATATCAATCTTCACAGCACAGGTCATAGTGAAGCCATAGTTACAAAAAACGTAGAGGCGGCAGATTATTTCACAGCTAATATAGATTCGGCGGCTGTTTACGTTAACGCTTCCACAAGATTTACAGACGGTGAAGAATTTGGGTTTGGAGCAGAAATAGGTATTTCTACCCAACGACTCCATGCAAGAGGTCCTATGGGATTGAATGAAATGACTACGGTAAAATATATTGTTTCCGGAAACGGACAAATTCGCGGGTGATAAAATGACCGAAACAAAAAAGATGTACGTTCTTTTATTAAGGTCAAATAGCTTGCCATCTGTACTTATCAGACTTTTTACAAAAGCGGCTTATACTCATGCTTCTTTAGGATTCTCTGAAGATTGTATGCAGCTTTATAGCTTTGCGAGAAAATATGAGCATCTTCCTTTACCTGGTTGTCTTATGAATGAAAAAATAGACAGAGGATTTATGGGTAAAGACCCTAAAACCCCTTGTGCTTTGTATTGCTTTGACGTTCCTATGGAGGTTTTCGAAATGACATACGCTGACGTTATGAGCATGTATGAAAAGCGAATGGGATATAAGTATAATTATTTAGGGCTTGTATTGTGTGGGCTTGGAATCGCAAGAACAAGAAAAAATAAATATTTTTGTTCGGAATTTGTAGCTCATACCTTAAAAAAGAATGGAGCGTTGGAAATTAAAAAGCCACCTTCACTTTTCAGACCTACAGATTTCCCGAAGCTATCTCAACTAAAACTCATGTATGAGGGAAATATTGGTGGATTGAGAGATAAAATTTTAATAAATTACAATTAATTCTAATTAATAGAGAGGACTTTTATGAAAAACGAAAAAAACATTGTTACCAGACTCGGCGGGAAAGAAATTACTTCCGATAATCTTCTTTCTGTAATGACTTTGGAGGAAAAGCTTGGTCAAATATTCATGCTTGATTTCCGCAGATGGAAAAATCGTGGAGAATCGGCACAAAGCGACCATCAGAATTTTTCTCCCGAAGTAAAAGAAATGATTGCTAAATATGGCTTGGGCAACGTTATTCTCTTTGCAGAGAACTTTGCAGACGTTGAACAAATAGTTAAGTTTAACCATGAATTGAAAAATTCTGTGGAAAATGGAATTCCTATGCTTATTGGTGTTGACCAAGAGGGCGGAAGAGTTGTTCGTATGAATGATGGTTGCTCTTTGCCTGGAAACATGTGTATTGGCGCAACTGCTGATGCGGAAAATGCTTATAAAAATGGATACATAATTGGAAAAGAGCTTAAAGCTGTTGGAATTAACTGTGATTTTGCACCTGTTTTAGACGTTAACAATAATCCTGCAAACCCCTCTTGTAACCTTCGCTCATTCTCCTCTGACCATGCCTATGCTGCACCTTTTGGAGTTCGCATGGCTCAAGGTCTTCAAGATGCGGGCGTTGCTGCAACTGGTAAACATTTCCCAGGGCATGGTGACACTACTGTAGACTCCCACACAGGATTGCCTATTGTTTACAAAACTCTCGATGAATTAATGGAAGCAGAATTTATTCCTTTTATTGAAACTTCAAAATCGGGAATTTATATGTATATGACCGCACACATGACTTTCCCTCTCGTAGCAAAAGAAAGCTATGTTTCCAAGCAGACGGGAAAAGAAATGGTTGCTCCCGCAACGCTTTCCAAAACTTTCCTTACAGATATTCTCAGAGGCAAATTGGGATATGAAGGCGTTGTTATTACCGACTCGATGCAAATGCAAGCGATTTCTACTCACATCGGCTTGAATCAATCCTTGATAAGAGCAATTAACGCAGGTGCTGATATTCTTCTCATGTTTATAACACTCAGAAGCGTAGAAGATGAATATAAGCTTGCAGACGTATTCAAGGATATGGCGGCGGCTGTTGCAACAGGCGAGCTTTCTCTTGACAGAATAAACGAATCTGCAAAACGTGTTCTTGACCTTAAAATTAAAATGGGTCTTTTCACAGAGGTTGACAAACCCCTTGAAGAAAAAATCGCTTATGCAAAATCTGTTGTGGGCTGCGCCGAACATAGAGAAATCGAAAGAAATATCACCGCAAACGGTGTTACTGTTATTGAAAACAACGGAGTTCTTCCTCTTGACCTTTCTGATAATAAGAAAGTATTGTACGTATCTGCTTTTGCAAACAAAATAACTTCTTTTGAATTTGCGGCAAAGCGTCTTATTTCAGAAGGCAAAATTCCCGAATTCAGCTATGATACATATACTTATAATGGTCAGGCTGAAATCACCGAAGAATTGAAAGCTAAAGTTGATTCTACAGATTACGTTATCGTTGTAACAGAAACAGAAACTCCCGTTGCTGTTGATAAGCCATACGTTTCATTCCCTCTTTCTCTTTGCAAATATTGCAAAGAAACGGGCAAAAAGGTAGTAGTTATCAGCTCTTTCCTCCCTTATGATGCTCCTATTTATAAGGATGCAGATGCTTTGCTTATCTGCTATTGCTCGAAGGGAATGTCTAAAGAGGCTGCTTCTTCCTTGGATACTGTTAAAGCATACGGTGTTAACGTTGTTGTTGCAATTGAGTGTGCATTGGGTGGAATGACACCCGCAGGAAAACTTCCCGTAGATATCTTTGAAGTTAATCCCGATGGAACATTCAACTTCGATAACCTTATTTATCCTTTGGGATATTCCAAAAAATAAACAATAACAGGAGGATTCTTCAATGAAAAAAAGAATAGCATTTTCTTTGCTGTTAATTCTCTGCTTGGTGTTTTCATGCGCTTGTGATTTAGTTAAATCTCCTGACTATTATGGACTTAATGGAAATGATAACGTTATTTCCTTTACGAAAGTTGTGGGAAAAAGAAGCGTTAGCTCTAAAAAGATTGATATGACTAATGCTGTTCAATCTATTGCATATTCATATAAAGATATTGAAGATGCTTATGCTGATGCAGAAGCTTATATCGATTATCTGATGGAAGAAGAAGGTTTTTACTATTCGGGAATGTTGAATCTGGACGAAACCGAAGATGAAATAACTGTTTCCAAAACTTCTCCCAATGATAAAGAATATGAATTGCGAGTAATCGTCAGATATAGCGTTGATACGAAAACTGTTAAGATTACCGCTGAAAGAGAAAAGATAATAAAGTAATCATTTTTGTAAATGCGGATGTAAATGTTTTTGCATCCGCATTTATTATTAAAATAACAATGCTTTAAATGCAGCTAAAAAAGAGTATATCCAACAAAAAAGGAGGGAATATGAGTTTTAAATTTAATACAGAAATGACGCCTGGTGATTATTGGGAGTTTTGCAAGTTTACTATGTTTAAAGACCCCAAAGGGAAAAAAACAATTTTGTTTTTGAGAATCCTTGTTGCATTTATTGGCGTTTGGTTTTCTGCGCAAAGTTTTTGGGAAATTGGTTTTTCGCGAGAAGGGGTTATTTACCTTGTTCGAGTTGTAGTAGTTATCGTTGCTTTTGAGTTGCTTTTGGTAAGCTTTTTAAAGGGGTTTACTAAATTATTAATTAAATTCAGGGGCAAAGGAGAAACTTTTTATCATCCCAATTCTGTTCTTTCTTTTGATGAGGAAGGCTTAAGCGAAGATATTCCCGATATTAAGCTGGAATTTAAATATTCAAAAATAGACAGAGCTTTCATTGTTGAAAACAAAGCAATTTATTTTTGTGTTGGTTATCCTGTGTGGATTGTTCTTCCTTTTTCATCCTTTGAGTCAAAGGAACAAATGGGAGAATTTATAGACTTTATAAAAAACAAATTACCTAACATTAAAACGTGTAATTGAGCTTTGTTAATTTGCAAAAACGGTTCTTGTGAAATTTTATAAATAAGTATAAATATCCTCAAATTACAAATACTAATAGCACAAATTGTAATTTAAGGAGAAAATTATATATGAAAGCTACAGGAATTGTCAGACGAATAGACGAGCTGGGAAGAGTTGTAATTCCAAAAGAAATAAGGCGCACGTTAAGATTGAGAGATGGAGAACCTTTGGAGATATATACAGGCAAAGATGGAGAAGTGGTGTTTAAAAAATATTCTCCCGTAGGTGACGTAAGTGCTTTTTCTGCTCAATATGCTGAAGCGATTAATAAAAGCAGTGGAATACCCGTTGTTATTTGCGATAAAGACAGCGTTATAGCAGTTTCGGGGGCATCTAAAAGGGACCTTTTGGAAAAGCCTATATCAACCTCGGTTGCAACACTTTTGGAAAAACGCCAAAGCTTTGCTTCGGGCGGTAATTTGTCCGATTCTCCATCGATAACAGAAGACGGAGAGGGAAGGGTTTCTTTCCTTTCGCCTATTGTTGCAGACGGTACTGTTGTTGGCGGTGTTATTAGTGTTGCGGGAGAAAAAGGACACGTTCCCGGCGACACAGAGCAAAAGCTTATTTCTACAGGAGCAATTTTCCTATCAAAACAGTTAGAGGTTTAATTCTGAAAACGAATATTGCGCCACTTTAAATCAATTAAAGGCGTAATAAAACGCTTCATTTACAATAACGTAGATGAAGCGTTTTTTGTATTTGAAAGATTTAAGCGTCTTTAAAAATAAAGCTTAACACTTGTTCCGCGCTCATGGAACGTATATTATCAGGGTCTGTAAGAAAGGGCTTTTCTCCTTCTGTGTACCAAGAAAAAATTCCTGTATCTCCTTCTCTAAAATCAGTGTATTCTTTAAAGCTTTTGAGAGAAGCGGGATAACGGGCGTACCATTTGCTGAAGTAGGTTTTCATGTAATGGTCTGCCAATTTATACGCCTCGCATTCTTCGCTTTCTCCAATAGCTCCTATTTGAACACCTCCGCCTGCTTCGCCTGTTCGTGAATCTGATGGGGTAGAATGAGCAATAACAATACTTCCATCATCGCACGTTCCTAAGCAGAGCCAAACGTGCCCGCTTTTGCTTACAATATCCCCAGGTAAAAGGTCACCCATGGCTGCTATCGGGTTGTTTCCAATGTTTTTTGAGAAGCTTCCCCAGCCTCTTGAAGAAAAGTTTTTTGCCATTTCAGATGCTGACATAACGTAGCCTTCTTTTCCGTTTTCTGTGTTTACTACGTTATAAATCATCCAGCCGATATATCCTGAACAATCAAGTCCCGCATAGTAATATTCATTCCATTTACCGTGGGGGAAATAGCTGTTTTCCTTGTCGTTTGAATTTATGTATGAAAATCTGTTGTTCTGTTCGTTGAAGAATTTTACCCATGAATCTGCTACGCCAATAGAAACAGCTTCTTTTGATGGGCCTATGTCTTGCCAATCCCAACCGCCACCATATATGTAAAGTGATGTTCCAACGGGCATCATGGCAGTTGAAATCAAGTTTGTTATTGTTTTTTCTCCAGCGGATGCGGGCACAACGGGAGTAAATTTATCATTGGGATTAATTACGGGCGAAATTTCTTCCGCATTAATAACTTTTTTGTTTTCGACGGTTATATTATAGGTATAACCTCGTTTCAGAGTGTTTTGAATGCTGTATGAATAGTTTCCGTCGGAAGATAGCTCTCCGTTGCTTACAGAAAAAATCTTTTCTTCACTGTCTATTTTGAAAACGTATTTGAATTTGTCCTTGCCGGAAGTATTGATTCCATCGTTTCCAAATCCGTAAACACCGCAATAAACAGCTTCAAACGTTTCTTTTGATTTCAGACTTTCTTCTGAAAATTGTTCTTTATCTTCACTTTTTTGCGCTTCGGTGTTGGTGCTTTCCTCTGGAGAGTTAGAAATCTCTGATGATTGTGGAGCTTCGGCTTTGGAGCATGAAGAAAGCAATAATATGATTAATAAGAATATAGTAAAAGTTTTTAGCTTAAGATTAACTTTTGTTTTTTCCATTAAAGAAAATCTCCTTGTCTTAATACTTACAAGGAGATTATATCAGAAAGCTGTTGATTTTTCAATATTATGTAATTCTTTTTCTTTCGCAGAGCATCTCGAAATTATTAACGAGTATAATATCATTTCCTATTCTTTCAATACATTCCCAAGGAATTTTGCAATTATCTTTCGTTGAAAAAATATTGAAATATTTTCCGGGAGGAGGGAGAATAACAGACAATATTCTGCCGCATGAATCTATTTCCACGTCTATAATATATCCAAGACGTTTTCCGTCGGTTACAGATATAACCTCTTTATCTTTTAGCAGGTTGAATGTGAGCATTGTTATAGCTCCTTTCTTTTTATAAAAGAATACATATCATTCCACCGCTTCCTTCGTTTATAACTTTTTGAAGCGTGTCGGAAAGCTTGGTACGGGCATCGGCGGGCATGTGAGCGATTTTACTGTTCAGCCCTTCTCTTACGAGCTCGTGAAGTGTTTTCCCGAACATATTTGATTCCCAGATTCTTTTCGGGTCTTCCTCAAATTCTTTCAACAAAAACTGAACAAGCTCTTCGCTTTGAAGCTCTGTTCCCACCATTGGACTAACTTCTGTTTCTATGTTAGCTTTTATGAGATGAATTGAAGGCGCTGATGCTTTCAGTTTTACTCCGTATCCTCCCGATTGCTTTACGATTTCAGGCTCTTCCAAAGAGAGTTGGTCTACCGTGGGCATAACTATTCCATATCCCGTTTCGTTCAATTCTTCAAGAGCTACCGCAATTTTATCATATTCAGATTTTACTTTCGAAAGCGACGTGAGGAGAGTTATTAAGCCTTCCTTGTCTTTTATTTCAAAACCACTTTGAGAACCCAAAATATCGTAGAAAACTTCTTCGGGAATGACTACTGAAAGAAAACCTTTTCCTTTTCCCAAAAGTGTTTTTTCGGGTTTGACGCTTGCTTTCCATTGATTTTCCCCGAAATCAAAGGAGCTTGGAGAAATGTGACGTACCTTTGAAATGTTTTCTCCGGATGAGCGAATCCCATTTATTATTTGAGATTTTAACAGATGCTCATCGGGGAGCGTTTTTATCCACGTTGGAATGGTAACGTTTATTTCTTTTACGGGAAATTCCAAAAGAACGTTTGAAAGAATATCTTTTATATCCTTTTCCGAAAGATTGAAACAGTCTGTGGGAATTACTGACACGCCATATTCTTTTTCTAATTCTTCTGCAAGGGAAAGACTTTGAGAGGAAAAAGGATTTTTAGAGTTTAACAAAATAACAAAGGGTTTGTTTATAGCTTTAAGTTGAGATACCGCCTTTTTTTCTGCTTCAATATAGCTTTCTCTTGGTATGTCGCATATACTTCCGTCGGTAGTTATTAAAACGCCTATGGTTGAGTGTTCTTCTATAACCTTTTTTGTTCCTGTTTCTGCTGCTTTTTCAAAGGGCATTCTTTCTTTTGACCAAGGAGTCATTACCATTCTTGGCTCTCCATCTTCAAAATGTCCCAATGCTCCCTCAACAAGATATCCTACACAATCAACTAATTTAATTTTAAAGGAAACGTTGTCATCGAGGGTTATTTCCACAGCTTCGTCGGGAATGAATTTTGGCTCCGTTGTCATAACTGTTCTTCCTGAAGCGGATTGCGGCATTTCGTCATTGGCTCTGTCTTTAACGAAATTATCTTTTATGTTTGGTAAAACGATTTTCTCCATGAATTTTTTAATAAACGTGCTTTTCCCCGTTCTTACGGGACCTACAACTCCTATGTAAATGTCACCGCCCGTTCTGGCGGCGATATCCTTGTAAATATCGTTCTTTGCCATATCTATTCCTCCAAAAATAATGTTTTTGGTATATAAATATGTGAAGGTCGGTGGATATATGACAAAAATAGCCCGTAAAAAACATTCGCTTTTTTACGGACTATAATTTATTATATGAAACAAGGGCTTTTGTGAGGTATTTTTTATTCCAAAATGTTAGTTGTGATAAATTCAACTCCCAGTTCAATAAGCTCTGCTGCTCTTTCTGGACTGTCTACTGTCCATACGTTTACAGAAATACCTGCTTCTTTTAAAATTTTCATACTTTCTTCTGTAATAACGGAATGGTGAGCATCATAATCGAAATTGTATTTTTTCATAAATTCAACAACGTCATCGTTAAAGTTGCCTGTTAGGTATTGAATCGGTTGCGTGGGAAGAATTTCTCTTACTAAAACGAGAGCTTCTCTTACAAATGAAATGAAAACAACGTTTTCCAAATATTCCTTTTCGTTTATAATATCAATGATTTCTTGTATCTCATCCTTTGTGAAAGCACATTTCAACTCTAAAATTGCTTTTTTTCCGTATCTCTTGCATATTGAAATATATTCTTCCAAAGTGGGTACTCTTAAATCTGCTCTTGCGGTGTTTCCGTCAACGTCTGTCAGAATTACGCTTCTTATCTCTTCAAAGGTGCTGGTGGCAATTTCTAAATTCGTTTCGGAAACTCTGCCCGTGTTACCGTCGTGAATTGTGACGTATTTTCCGTCAGCTGTACGATGAACGTCGGTTTCTATTCCGAAATATTTATCTCTATTTCCCGCGGCAATAAACGCTCTGCAAGAATTTTCTCTTTCCAATCCCGAAAGGCCGCGGTGAGCAATCATTTTAACGTTTTCACTTTGGATTTTTATTGTGTTTTTCATAATGATATCTCCTTTAGTTCCTTATATTCCGCCAATATTATATATTTTTTTTATCTTTAAGTCAATACCTGCATATATAAATTGAAAAAATTAATGTAAATTTACAAAACCCCATTGAAAAATGAGGGAAAATAGTGTACAATATAATATCTATAGGTATAACGTGGATAGATGTATGCGTTGAGAAAAGGGGTGTTTATCCTTGAACATATTAGCAGATTTATTTTGTACTTATTTCAGAGTAGGTGCGGTTACTTTTGGCGGTGGATACGCCATGATACCTATTCTCGAGAGGGAAATTGTAAAAAAGAAAAATTGGGTAACCGAAGAGGAGCTGTTGGATTATTACGCTATATCGCAATGTACTCCAGGGGTTATTGCAGTTAACGCCGCTACCTTTGTAGGTTATAAAAAAGGTGGAGTACTTGGAGCTATCATTGCCACGTTGGGAGTTATTACTCCGTCTATCATTATTATAACGATTATTGCCAATATGCTATCGATTTTTTCAGATAATAAATACGTTGAAAGTGCCTTTAAGGGAATCAGCGTTGCGGTTTGCGCTTTGGTTTTAACTACGGTGGTTGGGCTGATTAAGAAAAATGTTAAAAACATTTTTTCTGTGATAATTGCTCTTGGCGCTTTTGTGGCAATTGGTATTCTTCAACTTTCTCCAATAATTGTTGTTATTTCCGTTCTTTTGGCTTCGCTTTTAAGATTTGTGATAATAAACAGTAAAATGGGTGAAAATAAAGAAAATGCCTCGGAAGAAAAGGAGGGGAATGACAAATGACCTTTCTTCTGTTGATATGGGATTTTTTGAAAACAGGAGCATTTGCTATTGGCGGCGGACTTGCAACGATTCCGTTTTTAAAGGAAATAAGCAAGACGAGAAATTGGTTTACCTTGCAGGAGCTGATGGATTTTATAGCAATATCAGAATCCACACCGGGCCCTATTGGAATAAACATGGCAACCTATGCGGGTTTTAAAGCTATTTCCAATGAATACAATAGCGGATTGATTGGAATTTTTGGGGCAATAATTGCTCCTTTGTCACTTGTAGTTCCGTCTGTTATAGCGGTATTATTCGTTGCTAAATTCTATGAAAAATTTAAAACGAATAAATATATAGCTGCTTCATTTGCTGGAGTAAGAGCTTCTACTGCGGGGCTTATTTGCGGAGCTATGGGAAGCGTTTTCGTTACAATGCTCTGGAATGCAGATGATTGGAAAGACACCCATGACGTGCTTATGGCGATAAACAAGGTTGAAGCCATAGCTTTTGTATTATTTACATTTTTGATTTTCAAGTTCAAGAAACTGCATCCTGTTGTTTTTATTGCAGCGGGTGCTGTGATAGGCATCGTTTTCAAACTGTAATTTTTATGAAGGGAGAAAATATGAGTAAAATAGATCCTAAATATTCTAAAATAACCCCCGAAATAGTTCGTTTGGCTCAAACTGCCAGAGACGTGGGATATATCGACCCTGCTTTGTATGAAAAGTATCACGTTAAAAGAGGACTGAGAGATATAAACGGACAAGGTGTTTTAACGGGACTTACTGAAATTGCTGAAGTTCACTCTTATTCAATTGTTGATGCGGAATACGTTCCTTGTGAAGGAAAGCTTTTTTACCGCGGAATCGATTTGGAAGAGATGGTGGAAAGCTACAAGAAAAATAATTCCTTTGGCTTTGAAGAAACAACGTATTTGCTTATGTTTGGACTGTTGCCTTCAAGAGAGGAATTAGAGGGCTTTAAAAAGCTTTTGAATGAATATCGAGTTTTGCCAACGGGCTTTGTTCGCGACGTTATACTCAAAGCTCCCAGCAGAGATGTTATGAACTCTTTGGCAAGAAGCGTTCTTACTCTTTATTCATACGATGCAAATGCTGACGATACCTCTGTTGAGAACGTTTTAAGACAATCGCTTCAGCTTATTGCTACTTTCCCTATGCTTGCATTGTATAGTTATCAGGCTTTTAAACATTATCACGATTTTGGTGACCTTTTGATAAGAACTCCCAATCCTGAATATACAACAGCACAAAATATCCTCAATCTTTTAAGACCAGACGGAAAGTTTACAGATATAGAAGCAAAGGCGCTTGACCTTTGTCTTGTTATCCACGCGGACCACGGAGGAGGAAACAACTCTGCCTTTACAACTCACGTTGTAACTTCCACGGGAACGGATACTTATTCTGCCATTGCGGCGGCATTAGGCTCTCTCAAAGGTCCAAGACATGGAGGAGCCAATATTAAAGTTGTTAAAATGATAGACGATATCAAAGAACACATTAACGATTGGGAAGATGAAGAAGCAATCAAAGAATATCTTAATGATATCCTTGATAAAAAAGCTTTCGATAAAAGTGGCTTGATATATGGTGCTGGACATGCGGTATATTCATTGTCTGACCCTCGTGCAAAGGTTTTCAAAAGCTTTGTTGAAAAGCTTGCAGAAGAAAACGGAAAAACTGAAGAATTTCGTCTTTACAGCAGAATTGAAAAGCTCGCTCCCGAGGTTATCATGGCGAGAAGAAAAATTTTCAAGGGTGTTTGTGTTAACGTTGACTTCTATAGCGGATTCGTTTACAGAATGTTGGGCTTGCCTCCTGAACTTTTCACTCCTATATTTGCTATTGCAAGAATTTCGGGTTGGTGTGCTCATCGTATAGAAGAAATTGTAAACATGGGAAAAATAATTCGTCCTGCGTATAAAAACGTTGCAAAGCATAAAAAATATATTCCCATGGACGAAAGGAAATAATTATGAGCAAAAATACCAAAAACAGAAAAAAGAAGAGTAGTTCCTCTGTTTCTTCGGGAGTTTTTGTAATAACTTTATTACTCGTTATTGCCGCGGCAGTTGCGGTTTCCTTTGCGGCTTGCGGTGGTAATCAATCATCCGGAGATTCAAGCGAGGGAACAAAACAAAGCGGCACAGAAGAACAAAGCGGTGTCGCTTCTGAAAACAAATCTGAAGACGTTTCTGCCCCTGTTTCAGACGGGAATGAATCTTCAAATGAAAACGCTTCAAAAGCTTCGGGCGATTCTTCTGAAAACACTTCTGAAGACGCTTCAAAAGAAGAATCAACAGACTCTTCTGACCAGATAATTGACACTATGGGTGGTGGAGAAAAATATTCTCACATTTCATGGTTCAAAGCCGAAAACGGCAGAAGATATGATGCATACGGAGAAAAGAATCCCAGCTACACCTTGGAACAAGTTGTAACATACGTTAATATCGGCCTTGACGGCCCATATTATACAAACACTTATAAAGCTGACGAAGCGGACGGAAATTTCATTCTTGTTAACAAGTATTCCTACGTTGATAGAAATTATGTACCTGATAATCTTGTTGAGCTTGATTCATCTTGCAAAATTTCAGGTAAAAGCGTTAAGCTTGTGAAAGAAGCGGCAGATGCTTTTAAAAAGCTTTCAGAAGAAGCGGCGGAATTGGAATATTATATATTGGGCATGTCGGGATATCGCAGTTATGCGTATCAGGAGAATTTGTATAACAGATACCTCCAGAACGATACAAAAGAAAAGGTAGATACCTACAGCGCACGCCCGGGATATTCAGAGCATCACACAGGACTTGCTCTTGACGTTCAGACAAATACGGCGTCATTCAGCGAATTTGGTCAGACAAAGGAATATGAATGGCTTTTAGATAATGCTCACAAATATGGTTTTGTTATCCACTACACCTCTGAAAACCAATGGATAACAGGATACATGCCTGAAGAATGGCATATAAGATATTTGGGCGTTGATGCCGCAACGTATATTTACGATAATAATTTGTCTGTTGATGAATATTTGGTGATGTATGGTGCAGAAGGCCCTCAAGCTGTGGGTTGATGCACGGTGACAGTTTTATTCGCGTTTTAACTTCAAGGAAGGAATTGGAGCTTTGATATCCTTTCAGGAAAGCTCCATAAGGTAAAATAATATGAAATATGTTGTTGTTGTCCCTGATGGAATGGCGGATTATTCTGCCGAGTCCCTCGGTGGAAAAACACCCATGGCTGCCGCTGATAAGAAAAATATGAATACTCTTGCGGCATCGGGAAAAGGTGGAATGTGTTTAACAGTTCCTCCCGAAATGACTCCCGAAAGCGATACTGCTAATTTAGCTCTTTTGGGATATGACCCTCTTGTTTATTCAAGAGGACGTTCTCCTTTGGAAGCGGCAAGTATGGGAATAGAAATGTACCCTGAAGATACCGCTGTAAGAGTTAATCTTGTGGCTCTTTCGGACAACGGGGAGGAATATGAAAAGAAAATCATGCTTGACCACTCTTCAGATGAAATAAGCACAGAAGAGGCAAGAGTTCTTATAGAAGCAGTTGAAGAGGCTTTTGGAACAGAGTATAGAAAATTTTATACAGGCGTAAGCTATCGTCATTGCATGATTTGGAAAAATTGCTTCGAATTTGACGACTTTTCCCGTCCCCATGATATTTTAGGAAAGCAAATAGAAAAATATCTTCCTTATAAAAAGGAAACAGCTCCCATGCTTGAGCTTATGAAAGCGAGCTTTGAGCTGTTGAATAATCATCCTGTCAATATCGCGAGAGCGGAGAGGGGATTAAAAAAAGCTAACTCTCTTTGGCCATGGAGCCCCGGAAAAAAAGCATTTTTGCCTTCCTTTGAGGAAAAATACGGATTAAAAGGTGCTGTTGTTTGCGCGGTTGACTTGATAAAAGGAATTGGTATTTGTGCAGGAATGGAAGTTCCTCTGGTAAAAGGTGCAACGGGTAACTTTGATACAGATTATTCTGCGAAAGCCACAGAGGCGGTTTCTCAATTGTTAGAAAAAGGTAAAGACCTTGTTTACGTTCACATTGAAGCTCCCGATGAATGCGGTCATAGAGGTGAGCTTAAAACGAAAATAAAGGCAATTGAGCTTATTGACGAAAAAATAATAGGACATATTGTAAAAGAGCTTGAAAAGGTGGGAGAAGAGTTTAAACTGCTTGTGCTTCCTGACCATCCAACGCCTATCCCCAAACGCACACACACTCGCGGAATGGTTCCTTTCTTTATATATGACAGTCGTAAAGGAATTAAAAATTCTGATTTTGTATTTTCAGAAAAATCTTCAAGAAACAGAAAGCTTAAGATTGAAAAGGGCTGTGAATTAATGGGATTTTTCCTTAATTCATAATGGGGAATTATATGAATAAAGCATTTAAACAATTGATATGCTTGATTACGGTTTTTTCACTTCTTGCTGTTTCTCTAACAGCATCGGCAGAAGAGGTTTCTGTTGATTCTTCTACACAAACGAAAAGGTTTGAAATAGATGATTTCAGAGATATAACCACTGCCAACGTTGAGAGAATAATGTCTACGGGTAGTTATAAAATAACTGACGTTGACCCAAATTCATTAACGTTGCCTGATAGCATTCCCAGGGAGTTGACAGATAAGCTGGAATCAACCCTCAACGGGTCAGCATACGCTTGTGCTATGTATTATATCGACCTTGAAACAGGCTTTGAGATAACGTATAATGCGGACAGATGGTTTGGCGGTGCAAGTACAATAAAAGCGCCTTTTATGATGGCACTTCTCAATAAGATTGAAGAGGGAAGATTAAGCTTCGATGATACCTTGACGTATAGCTATGACAGAACAGGAACTGTTCAGATATCAAAGGATTATGATTTGGGCGCAAAGCTCTCTATCAGATTGCTTATTGAATATTTGATTTATTATAGTGATAACGTTGCATTTTCGTTGCTTTTGAATCAAGCTTGCAGCTTAAGTGAGTTCAGAAGCTTTTGCAAAAAGAATTATGGCGGAGATATCTATAAAGACGGTATAAATCAGCTTAATGCAAGTGTTGTTGCAAAGG
The DNA here is from genome assembly GCA_045649365.1 of Eubacteriales bacterium. Classification (GTDB taxonomy): domain Bacteria; phylum Bacillota; class Clostridia; order Oscillospirales; family CAG-382; genus SIG653. The sequence goes on from JAZRPU010000253.1 coordinate 18,247, forward strand.
CTTTCGAGGATTTATATCATAAATCAAAAACAGGAAACGAGATATACGTTTGGTATATTGAGCTTTTGAAACAAGCAAACGAAAATAAGTTTGTGAAAAACGGATTGCCGAGAGATGAAAACGGTAAATGCTTGTACGAAGTGGCTCATAAATACGGAATGGATATTAACGCCTCCAACGATGCCGCGATAGTATTTTGCGGGGAACGCCCATACGTTCTCATTGTTTTGACTGATTATATTGGATATAATACTCAATCATTCATAAACAAGGTTTCTGCGGCTGTATATGATATTCACCAGCATATTATAAAATCATAGAGAAAAATAAGAAGAGAGTTTATATATCAATTTCATAAGGTAGGAAAAAATGGATTTTGTAAAAGAGTTATCAACACAGTTTTCTTGTGATGAAAAATACGTTTCGAACATAATAACGCTTCTTGACGAGGGAAATACAATTCCCTTTATTGCAAGATATAGAAAAGAGCTTCATGGCTCAATGGATGACCAGAAGATTCGCGAAATAGCAGAACAGCTTGAGTATTTAAGAGCGTTAGAAGCTCGTCGCGAAGAAGTAAGGGAGCTTATAGCCGCTCAAGAAAAGCTTACAGATGAAATCAGCGAGGCTTTGGATAAAGCAAAGACTTTGGCTGAAATAAACGATATATATCTGCCTTTCAGACCAAAGAGAAAAACAAAAGCCTCCATTGCGAGAGCTAAAGGTCTTGAGCCTCTTGCAGATTTGATATTTGCTCAAACAGAAACAGAAGACCCGCTTGTTATGGCTGAAGCTTACGTTAATCCCGAATTAGAGGTGGAAACAAGAGAAGCGGCGTTGGAAGGCGCGTTACATATTATCGCTGAAAATATCTCTGATAATGCGGAAATCAGAAAAATTCTTCGTGCATTGCTTTGGAGTGATGGCGAAATTGTAACAAAAGCATCAGATGCTGAAGCCGAAACGGTTTACACCATGTATTACGATTACAGAGAGCCGCTCAAAACTGTTCCTACCCATCGCGTGCTTGCTATTAACCGTGGAGAAAAAGAGGAAGCGTTAAAGGTTTCTGTTGAGCTTGACAAAGATAAAGCTTTGTCAAAAATTCTTTCAATGATAATTCTCAATAATTCTATGTGTGCAAAAGCAGTGAACGAAGCGGCCGAAGATGCATACACAAGACTTATCTTCAGCTCTGTTTCAACGGAAATCAGAAGAGATCTTTCTGATAAGGCGTGCGAAGAATCCATGAAGGTGTTTAAGGTGAATCTTAAACAATTGCTCATGCAACCGCCTATAAAAGGATACGTTACAATTGGTCTTGACCCCGGATACAGAACGGGTTGTAAAGTTGCTGTTGTTGACTCTACAGGCAGAGTTCTTGATACGGGCGTTATTTATCCTACACATTCCCAAACAAAAATAGATGAAGCAAAAGCATTTATTAAAAAGCTTATAGTGAAGCATTCCGTCAAAGCAATAGCTATTGGTAACGGAACAGCGTCAAGAGAAACAGAAGCTTTTGCCGCTGAAGTTTTAAAAGAACTTCCCGATTGTGGCGCGGCATACGTTATGGTTGATGAATCGGGTGCTTCTGTTTATTCAGCCTCCAAGTTAGCCGCTGATGAATTTCCGGATTTTGACTTAACGCTCAGAAGTGCAGTATCTATTGCAAGAAGGCTTCAAGATCCCCTTGCAGAGCTTGTTAAAATCGATCCCAAGGCTTTGGGCGTTGGACAGTATCAACATGACATGCCCCAAAAACGCCTTTCCGAAACCCTTGACGGTGTTGTGGAAGATTGTGTTAACAGCGTTGGTGCTGATTTGAATACTGCTTCCCCCGCTTTGCTTTCAAGAGTATCGGGCTTGACAAGTGCGGTTTGCAAAAATATTGTAAAGTACCGTGAAGAAAACGGTGCTTTCAAGTCGAGAAAAGAACTCCTTAAAGTTCCAAAGCTTGGTGCGAAAGCTTTCGAGCAATGTGCAGGATTTTTGCGCGTAGCAGAGAGTAGCAACCCATTGGATAACACTGCTGTTCACCCTGAATCTTATGAAGCGGCAGAATCTATAATAACCCGTTGCGGCTTCACCTTGGAACAGCTTAAAAAAGGCGGTCTTTCCACAGTGAAAGAGGCTGCTGTTGACATTGGCGTCGGTAATCTTGCCCGAGAATTGGGAATGGGGCTTCCTACAGTTGCCGATATTCTTTCTGAACTTGCAAAGCCGGGTCGTGACCCTCGTGACGATTTACCCAAACCTATACTTAAAACTGACGTGCTTGACATTAAAGATTTGAGAGAGGGAATGGTGTTGAGCGGAACTGTCAGAAACGTTGTTGATTTTGGCGTTTTCATTGATATTGGTGTTCATCAATCGGGCTTGGCTCATATTTCTCAACTTTGTGATAAATATATCCGTCATCCGTCAGAAGTGCTTAAAATCGGTGACGTTGTTCAAACAAAGGTTATTTCCGTTGACGTTGCCAAAGGAAAGATAGGTCTTACTTTAAAAGGAATAAAATAAGCATATCGCACAAAGTTATCACAGCGTGAAAAAAGCTTCTCTCGAAATACGGGAGAAGCTTTTTGAATATGTAAACAAATACTCTCCCTTGTGGCGTTTAGTCACAAGGGAGAGCTTTTTAATAAGTTAAATTGGGTTTATGCTTTTTAAAAATTGCAATTTAATAGTTGGAAAGGTTTATGCATACAAGTTATAATTTCCCAAGAAGTAGCCTTTTACTTTGAGATAGTCTGTAGAAGATAAATCGTCATTACTATCTACATCAGCAGCGGCTTTGTATTCATCTTTTAAAGAAATTGTTCCATAGAAATGTGCTTTAATTTGCAAATAATCTGAAGCAGAAATTGTTCCTGACCCGTCAGTATCTCCTTTAACAATAACGGTATATTCATTACCATCAATATTCACTTTACAGCCTGTTCCAACGTAATCATTATCTTTAAGGGCTTTACCGTCTTTATCTGTAACAGATGCGGTAATGTTAGAGCTTTCAAGGGCAGATATCATTTTGGAAACAGTTGTTCTTTCAACAATATTAGGCATTGTGTTGTTTGAGTTGTTGAGATAATAAGAGTTTTCAGGGTCTGCAGTTATGCGAGAATAAAAATCAACTGAATTTTCCGCGCCGAGAACGCAACAGTAATCGCCTCTTGTTGTGCCTCTAACGTCTTTAGCTTCAAATATAAATTCTGCATCATCTGCTACACCGTCAAGGATACGGAATTGGATTGTAACAACGAGGTCACCATCGTTGATAAGTCCGTGATATTCTTCACCTTCTTTTGCTCCTTGATATTGAAGGAGGTCAATAAAGCGGAGGTGATAATATTTGTTTTCGGGTTCGTATGCAGAAATTTGTTCATAACGGCGCATTGGGAATTCCATGCCGCCTGTTACCAATGTGTACATAGGAACTTTTGTCATGAATACGTCCATAGGAGTTTCATACTCTTGAACCACACCTTCAACAAGTGTGGGGTCGAATGTGAGTTTGAACTCAACAGCGTCAAGTTCAATTTTAACGTCTTTGATAGAGAGAACAACGTCGATGATAGAGCTGTCTTCTTCATTTAACGTTGCGCTCATGTCCAAACCAAAATAACCATTTTCAGTAAAATCTTCAGAGGAATCTTCAGAGGGATCTTCAGAGGAATCTTCGGATGATTCATCTTCAATCTTAACAATATTATATTGTTGGCAAATATTTCCTTCATAAAATGACCAGTATTGAACGTTGAAGTCAACACCGTTTACGTCAATAACTTTATCCTGAATGCCAACGGGCGAAATTGCATATTTGCCGTTTACTTCGAAGATGCGGAATGTTTGTTCTGTATCAGAAACGTATACGTTTGCAAGAGCGGCGGAGAGGTCGCCTTGGATGGATAGATACTTGCCGAGCGCTTTGTTGGTGATTGTGTATGCATTTGTAGCATCAACCTTTACAAAGTGCCATACTTGAGCATCGCTGCCATTTGCTACATCTGCAATAACGTTGGTATAATCGTCTGCGGTGAAAGTTTTGTCAAGACCAGGAACATTGATGTTTGCATAGAAGTCATCGCCCAGGTCTACAAATTTTTTGTAAACATCAAAACCTCCAACGAGATAGCCTTTAATTTGAGTATAGTCCGTAGAGGAGATTATTCCGTCACCGTTAGTATCAGCAGCTTGGAAATATTCGCTTTCTAAAGGATAAACGTTAAGGAAATAATATTTCGCTTTAAGATAATCCGTTGAGCTAATATCACCGGACCCGTCTACGTCGCCTTTAACAATAACGGTATATTCGTTACCATCAATAGTTGCTTTACAGCCTGTTCCAACGTAATCATTATCCTTAAGAGCTTTACCGTCTTTATCTGTAACAGATGCGGTAATGCCTGATTTTTCAAGGTCAGATATCATTTCAGAAGCAGTTGTTCTTTCAACAACGTTGGGCATTGTGTTGTTTGAGTTGTTGAGATAATAAGGGTTTTTAGAGCCCGCGGGTAAACGTGGGTCTAAAGCAGATGAATTATCTGCACCGGAAACGAAGTCCAAATAGCTTCTTGTTATACCTATAACGTTTTTAGCTTCAAATACAAATTTTGCATTTGCGGGAACAGTATCAAGAATGCGGAATTGAACTGTAACAACGAGGTCGCCATCGTTGATAAGTCCGTGATATTCTTCACCTTCTTTTGCTCCTGCATATTGAAGGAGGTCGATGAAGCGGAGGTGATAATATTTGTTTTTGGGTTCGTATGTGCAGATTTGTTCATAACGGCGCATAGGAATTTCCATGCCGCTTGTTACCAATGTGTACATAGGGACTTTTGTCATGAAAACGTCCATAGGACCTGCAGACTTTTGAACAACACCTTCAACAAGTGTAGGGTCGAACGTGAGGAGAAGTTCTACTGAATCAAGTTCAGTCTTAATATCTTTGATAGAAAGAACTACGTCGATGATAGAGCTGTCTTTTTCATTCAACGTTGCGCTCATGTCGAAGCCAAAAGCGTAGTCGGATGAATCGTCAGTAGCTGATTCATTTTCGAGAGAAGCTGCGGATGCTGTGTAGGAAATGCAAGTTGTGACAAGCATCATAACTACAAGAGCGAAAGATAAGATTCTCTTTGTCATTTTTTAAAAAAATCCTTTCAAATTGTTTGAATTTGTTGAAATAAATTCATATTCATATTATAACATATAAAGAATTATATGTCAATACAAAAAGCGCGGGAGATGTTATGGCTTTTGATATAAAACAGAGCTTTAACGCACAATTTTTATAAACGGTGTAACGAAAAAAGCTGTGCTCCCAAGCGAGAACACAGCTTTTTATAAGATTAGAAATTATTTGTAAATGTCAATATTACCGAGGAAGTAGCCTTTGATTTGGATATAGTCTGTTGCAGATATTGCTCCATCACCATCAGTATCGGCTGCTTTGAAATATTCATTCTCTAAAGAATAAACGTTGAGGAAAACACGTTTTACGTTAAGATAATCCGTTGCGGTAACATCTCCCGAACCGTCTACGTCGCCTTTAATGATAATGGTATATTCGTTTCCGTCAGAGGCTTTAACTTTACAGCCCGTACCTACAAAAGCGGTACTGTCTAAAGCGTTTCCATCTTTATCTGTTATCACAGCGGAAATACCATGATTTCCAAGAGCGGAAACTATTTCGGAAGCGGTTGTTTTTTCAACAACGTTGGGCATTGTGTTATTTGCGCTGTCGAGATAATGTTCGCTTTCGGGGTCTATTGGCAAGAAAGTGTTTACCGTTACTGTTGCAGATGCTTCTGCACCGGGAACTCCAATGAGTCCTTCTGTTGCTGTTCCTTTAACGTCTTTTGCCTCAAATACAAGGTCTGTGTTTGAAGGCACGCCATCAAGAAGGCGGAATTGAATTGTAATGATGATGTCTTCATCGTTTATAAGTCCGTTATATTCTTCACCGGGCTTTGCATTTGCATATTGGAGAAGGTCAAGGAATCTGAGGTGATAGTATTTATTATCAGGTTCGTATGTACAAATCTGTTCATAACGCGGCATGAGGATTTCTGCAGTGCCTGTTTGCATTGTGTACATAGGAACTTTGGTCATGAATACATCCATGGGTCTTTCTGATTCCTGAACAACGCCTTCAACAAGCGCGGGGTCAAAGGTGAGAAGAAGCTCGATAGTGCAAAGCTCTTCTTTGATGTCTTTAATAGAAAGAACTACGTCGATAATAGAGCTGTCTTCGGCATTGATTGATGCGCTCATGTTAAATCCAAAGTATTTGTCTTCGGGAAGTATTTCTTCAGAGGACTCTTCAGAAACAATGGCATCTTCAGAAGACTCTTCAGAAACAACAACGTCTTCAGAGGACTCTTCAAAAACATTTTCATTTCCAAAAACCTGTATTTCTCCAACGGTGAGAACGTAAGCGGGGTTTGTAAATTCAACTTGAATATAACGAGCTGAAGCAGCTTTTGTGGGAGCATAAGTGTAGCTATAGCTTGGTCCTGCAAGCAATTCTTCATCTGTAGTGTATGCAGAGAAATAGTAGAAATTGTTTCCATCCGTGGAAGTCTTAACTTTTGCGGAGTATTGACGGTTACCGTCTATTACAATACCGCTAACAGTAACTCTTTTAATGTCCGTGAAAACTTTGCCTAAATCGATTGTAACAAGGTTTACTGAATTTGTTCCAACAAAAGCAACGGTTGCACCTGATGTTTCATAAAAAGGAATCAATCCGTCTGTAAGCATAACTCCGTCATCTTCCTTGCCTTCAAGGAAAGCACCGCTTACAGTATAGCTTTTGCCTTCTGCATAGTTGTATTCGGGGAAATATTCAAAAGAGATTTCTTCGGAGCTTTCTTCGGAGCTTTCTTCTTCATCACCTGAAGCACCAATAGAAACAAAATCAATTCCGTTCTCCTTGGCATAAGCTTCCGCTGCGGAGCCTTCTTTGCCGCAAATATTTTCAAGAGCAAAGCAGCAACCAAAAGCATCTTTTCCGATAGTTTTAACGGAAGAGGGGATGGTTATTGTTTTGAGGGATTCACAAGTGTAAAATGCATTTTCTCCAATGTAGGTAATGGAATTAGTAAGAATTACATTTTTAAGGGAGAGGCAATAGAAAAAGAGTTGACCTTCAATTTTTGATATTGAAGAGGGAATTTCTATTTCTGTAAGGCTTGAACAAAAACCAAAAGCAGAGTATCCAATAGACTTAACGGATTCGGAAATTGAAACTGTTTTAACGTTTGTAAGCTCATAGAATGCATATTGGCTGATAGAGGTAACTCCGTCTTCAACAACTATTGAAGTAATCGAGTCTTTTTGGAGATACCAAGGGGTGCGGTTGAGCATGTCATAAGTTCTCATTTCTCCATCGCCGGAGATAATGAGAGCACCGTTTTCAATAGTCCATGAAAGATTATCTTTATAATAATCTGACATATCTCCAACACCTATAACGCCTTCAAAAACGTTTTCGGAATTAATACCACTTGCTAAAGCTGTTATGGAAAAAGCCGATAAAAGCATTGCAAGAGATAAGAAAAGGGATAAAATTTTGCGTGTCTTTTTCATAGTTGTCCTTTCTGCTGTTTAAATCAGCTATAAAATTCATAATAAAACAATGACAGATGAAAAATGCTGTTTTTAGTGTTATTCAATAAATTGTATTATGCACAAATTCATCTATGATACATTATATCATGCATGCGTTTAAAATGCAAGTTTTTTGATCTAAACAATATTAATTTTACAAGTTTATTGATTTTTTATCATTAAGAGTTAATATTGATTTAAAAAAACAAAAGCCGCGCTTACATAAATAAGCACAGCTTTAATATATAGATATTATTTTAACATCAATGCTTTAATAGCAAGATAATCTGTTGTATCAATTTCCAAGTCATGATTATAATCCGCCGCGGCAAAGAATAGTGAATTAAAGGAGAACAGCTCTAAAAATGCGCCTTTTATTCGAAGATAGTCTGTTGTAGATATGTCTCCGCTTCCGTCGGTATCTCCCGAAACGTAAGCCCAATATACGTTATGAAGCTGGGAATTGATAATGTCGCCCGTTCCAATAAAGCAATTTGTTTTTATTTCTCCGTTGCTGTCGGTTACAAATGCGGTTTCATCATCAAGCAAAGCTTTTATTCCCTCAACGTCTGTTTGTGGCGGGCATTGATAAAGGTTGACTGCTTCTACGTGAAAAATTGAACTTGCGGTATGTTTCCCATCTGTTGCTTCCACTAAAACGGAATATTCTCCCATTTCATTTAGCGTTATACTGATTTCTTCGCTTTTTAGTGACGTTCCTATGCATTCTCCGTCTTTTATTTCATCGTTGGCGGTTGTATTTCCGTTTATTATATAAACGGTGTACGTTATACCATTATTGTTTTGAGAAACGTCGGGAAGCAAGGTTACAGCTCCGCCAGAATAAACGTATATGGTATTACCGTCGGAAAGTCCGTTCAAAAGGGGAGCGTGTACCCCTTCGATTTGAAACCCTCCGAATTCCGCCATGTCATCTGCTCGATTGAAGCCTTTAATCTTTCCTGAAAGTTGAGAATCCGTTTTGCAAAAACGATATTTCCCCACAGTTTTATCAGCAGTTCTATTTGTTATGTTATCTTCTACTTGCGGGTCGAAATTATACCAAACTCCGTCAATCAGAACGCTTACCCAAGTGTGCCCTGTATATCCTCCACTTACGGTGCTTGTCTGCCCAGTTATCGTGTATGCTTCAAATCCAATAGCACGAAGCATTATCATGTAAAGGGCAGAGTAATACGTACAAGCACCTACCTTTAATTTTAAAATTCGCAATGCTCTGAAAACTTCATAAGCATCGTCTGTGGATTTATATGGGACTTCGTTAAGAATTGGATATATGTCTTTGTTTATATGTATGAGGTAGGAATTATCATATTCAAAGGTTTCTACCATATATTTGTATAAGTACCACACCTTATCGTATGTGGTCATTTCTGACGTGAATCCTTCTGCAAAGATTTCTTCAATCTGACTGTCAAGAGATTTATATCCTGTTTTTATAGGATTTAACTCTGCTCCGTTGAGAAGCTCTTTTACGGATAACGCTTTTACGTTCCTATCTGATACATGAATAAAAACTGTAAGCGTCAGGGCAAAAGTGAGTAAAAAAGCAATTAATCTGTTCCACGTTTTAAAAGTTGTTTTGATTTTTGCCACTTCCTTTTTTATTTATTGTTGAGTGAGATATCTTTCATTATAAAACAAGAACTGTTGAGCTATGCCTGCATATTTTCCAAAATATTCGGGAGTAAAGGAGCTTCCGTAATATTTTTCAATAACTCTTTTTATCCATACATCAACAGGGAATGCTTCGGTGAATCCAAGCCCGAAAAGCAAAACGCAATCGGCTACTTTTGGACCAACGCCTTTAATTTGCATCAACTGTTTTTTCGCAGAAGAGTAGTCTGTTTTCTTTAAGGCGTTAAAATCGGTTTCACCTTTAACAACAGATTCTGCCGCTGAAATTATATATTTTGCGCGGAATCCGCTCTTTATTGGGGCAATACCGTCAACTCCCAAGGAATATACCGCTTCTGCGGTGGGGAAGGCTTTCATTTCGCAACCTTCCACATCATCACCGCACAATTCACAAAGGCTTGACACTATTTTTTTGATTCGCGGGATGTTATTGTTTTGAGAAATTATAAATGAACAGAGCGTTTCCCAAGGCTCTTGATTCATAACACGGATTCCTGTCGACCGTTCAAGTGAATTTTTTACCGTTTCATCAAAGGAGACTGATGATATGATGCTTTCGTAATCCATATCCAATGCAAAATATGACATAAAGCGTTCTTCAAATTCTGTTTTCGACAGGTTGGGGATAAAAATATCACCGTTTTCAAGCTGTTCAAGGCGAAGATATTTTCCAAAAGCAACTCCGTGAAAAACGCCTTTTTCATCTTTTTCAAAACGAAAGCATTGCCCACAATCAAGCGTTCGTTCAACGTTGAATAATTGGGGAGAGCATATTTGCACCCCGCCATTTTTATATGAATATTCCATTTAATCTTCCTTTCTGAATTTTTAAAAGGAGTTTTTATGAGTTGTATTGCTTGAGAATCTCGTCTTTCTTTGGAATTGACGATACAGCATATTTCCGAGTTACGCTGATTCCCGCTGCGACGTTAGCAGCATACACGGATTCTTTCATGCTGTGTCCCGCACCTAAAAAGGCGGCAAGTGTTCCGTTGAACGTATCGCCCGCTCCCGTTGTGTCAACAACCGTGTCAACAAAAACTGCGGGAACGGATTCTTGAGTATCTTTAATAAGACAGCCTTTTGAGCCTAAAGTTACAATTAAATTCTGTTTGTTCTCCAAAACAGATGCTTCAAATTCATTTGGTGTGAAGAGGGTAACGTTTTCAAGCAGATATGAACATATCGCTCTGGCGGGTGCGGGATTCATAATTATTTTGACATTATTTTCTTTTGCAATTTTTGATGCTTTAACGTTAACTGATTCGGGAACTTCGTTGTTTATTAATAAAATATCTGCTGTGCGGATTTCGTTTTCAAAAGCATCAACGTCATTTTCACAAAGGGTAACGCCTTGAAAAACAGTAACTCTTGTTTCTCCCGATGAGTTTGTTATTATAGAAGCGTATGCTGTATTACCTTCTTTAATGGGTAAAAACGCTTTAACATTTTCTTTTGTGCAGAATTGATTTACTTCTGCATAATAATCATTTCCAACAGCTCCCAAAAAAGAAACTTCTGCTCCTGCTCGTGATGCGGCAATTGCTTGGTTAAAGCCTTTTCCGCCTGGCTCAAAATGTATATCTTTGGCAACAATTGTTTCTCCGCCTTTGTGGAAATCATCAACGGATAAAAAGGCAGAATTTCCCACAAGTCCTATAACAGCAATTTTGCTCATAGATGTTTTACCCTTCCAAAATATGTGTTCTCCAAAACAATATTGTGTTCTCTTCCGCCTTCAACGTTTCCGCTTATATAAATAGGAGGTTGAAAACCGTTTTCCAAAGCAAGCTTTGCACCGTTAATAAGACATGAATTGAGAATAAAGCAATTGGTTGCGGTAGAAAGTCCACCCATTGAAAGCTCACCAACTGAAATGCAAGCATCACCGTATGGAACTTTGCAGTCTATATGTATATCTACATTCAAATGGAGAAGTCCCCCTTTTTCAAAATAGCTTGAAGAAGATATACCAACGGTTTTTATTCCCGCTTCTTTGGCTATTTGTGCCATCTCTATGGGAACGTTATTTTTCCCAGATGCTGAAAAAATGAAAATCATATCGTTTTTGGATACAGAGTATCTTCTGAATACCTCGTATGCGATACCCTTCATTTTTTCCATTCTGCTTGACTTTGCCGCTCCGTTGTGGAGCATTAAATCTGTATCAAGCATGGGAGAAACGTTTGCAAGTCCTCCCGCTCTGTAAAATGCATCAAGACCCGGTAAATGGGAATGTCCGCATCCGAAAGTGAAAATCAAGCCTCCGCTTTGTATTGTTTCTCTGACAAGCTCGCTTGCTTGATTCAGCTTTTCGCTTTCTTCGGTTTCTATTTTGCTTAAAATGTTTGTTATTTTAGAAAGGTATTCAGACATATATAGCTCCATGGATTGATTTTTAAAATCGGGGCGACAAATAAGTTCGCCGCCCCGTAGAAAAATTATTTTTTACTGTTTTTTATTCTGAAATCTTCAGAAGTCAGAAGTGCAATTATTCGTTCGATAGAATCCTTTGAATTTCCCCAAGGCAAATCGTCAAATCTGTAATCAAACTTTTTAATGAAAAGGCTTACGTCTTCGTACAGCGCATCCATAGACGAAAAAAGAATGCTTTGAGCGGTTTTTTCAAGCTCTGCTCTTTTCTCTTTGTCAATGTTTTTCGATGCTTCTAAAAGACGTTTGTAATGAGGCAAACAGAAGGTTTTTTGATTTTCGAATTTTTTTCTGAATTCTTTTTCCTCTTCATAAAGGTAAACGGAGGTTAAAAACATAGCTGAAAGGTTGTTTTCGATCCTGTCGCAAATATAACAGCTTTCTTCTAGTTTTGATATGTTTTTAACAGGCTTTGCAGAATGGTCTTTAGAAAAGAATCCACCTTGTTTAACTTCTTTTTTTACCGCTTCAACGTGGCTTTGAAGTATTAGAGCTATTCCCAATCTGTTTTTTCTTGGAAGCATTTTTCCAAAATGATAACGACAAAATCCCTTTTTGTTGGTTTCTATTCTGACATCGGGCTCCATCATTGATGCACCGAGTATCAAGTCAAGCTCATTCTCTTCCAGCTTTCTGTAAAGAGCGCAAAAAGGACAATCATCTCCCGATTTTTCAAAGGCTTCGTTAACGGGTATTGTATAAATATGTTCTCTCATAATTAAAGCTTCTCAATAATTTTTTTGCCAAATTCAACGTTTGTTGCGCCATCTTCTCTGCCTGTTATTTTCACTTCAAGCATGCATTCGTCAATAGCTTTATCAAGCTTTGCAGCTTTATCCTGCATGCCGATATGGTTGAGCAACATTACTACAGCGCGGAGCATTGAGCAAGGGTCGGCATAGATAGCACGTCCTTCTGTAACCATTCGGGGAGCAGATCCGTGAATAGCTTCAAACATTGCATATCTTTTTCCAATGTTTGCACTTCCTGCTGTTCCTACTCCGCCTTGAAGCTCTGCGGCTTCATCGGTAATGATATCTCCGTAAAGGTTGGGGAGAATAACTACCTTGAAATCTCTTCTGCGTTTTTCATCAACAAGCTTTGCAGTCATGATATCTATATACCAATCGTCAACGGTGATGTCGGGATATTCTGATGCAATTTCTTTGCAGATTTTAAGGAATTTTCCGTCTGTTGTTTTAATAACGTTTGCTTTTGTAACAATAGTAACGCGGTCATACCCGTTGTTTTTTGCATATTCAAAAGCCAATCTTGCAATACGTTCAGTACCTTCTGTAGTTGTTACGGTAAAGTCGATGGAAAGGTCATCATTTACATGAACACCTTTGCTTCCAACAGCGTATGCACCCTCTGTGTTTTCTCTGAAAAATGTCCAATCTACGCCTTCTTCAGGAATTTTTACAGGTCTTAAATTTGCAAAAAGGTCAAGGGCTTTTCTCATGGCAACGTTAGCACTTTCGATATTGGGCCATGGGTCGCCTGCACGGGGAGTTGTGGTTGGTCCTTTAAGGATAACGTGGCATGCTTTCAGCTCTTCCATAACGTCGTCGGGAATGGCTTTTCCTACAGCGGCTCTGTTTTCAATGGTAAGACCGTCAATATTTCTTATTTCAACTTTTCCGCTTTTTATTTCTTCGGAAAGGATATTTTCCAAAACTGTTTTTGCAACTGATGATATGTAAGGGCCTATTCCGTCGCCACCGCAAACACCGATAATAATTTTATCAAGCTTTTTAAAGTCGATAAATTCTTTGTTTTTCTTTATGTTTTCGGCTCTGTCAAGCTGTTCGTTAAGCAAAGCTTGAAATTTTGCAGTAGCTTCGTTTATATATGTATTTCTGTCCATTTTTGTTCTCTTTTCTTTTATTTAGTCTTTTTCAAAGGATTGATTCTTGCAGTAGCGTATGCATTAAGTGTCAAGGCTTCTTTCACGTCTAAAACAGGCTCATAGAAACCTTGCGCGGCTATCATCGCGGCGTTATCGCCGCAAAGAGAAAGCGGGGGCTGATAAAGAACGGCGTTGTATTTATCCGTTGTTTCCTTAAGAGCTTTTCTCAAATGAGAGTTTGCCGCAACACCGCCTGCCAAAACTATAGGTCTGCCTTTTATTTCGGGATATTCTTCAAAATATGTTTCCAATCTTGAGGTTATGGTTTTAATAAGTGCGTTTGTCATTGAAGCGGCAATATCACATTTTGTTTTGTGGTCAAGCTCTTCTCCTTTTTGCTCCATTTGATGCACTTTATTTATAACTGCGGTTTTAAGACCCGAAAAAGAAAAATCGTATTTGCTTCCTTCAATTCGGCTTATTGTGAGCTTTAAAGCCTTTGGGTCGCCCTCTTGTGCCAATTTATCCATTGCGGCACCGCCCGGATAGGGAAGTCCTAAAACTCTTGCAACTTTATCAAAAACCTCTCCCGCCGCATCATCTCTCGTAGACCCTATAACGCGGTAATTTGTATATGATTCAACGGAAAAAAGTGAAGTGTGACCTCCGCTTACTACTAAAGCGGTAAAGGGTGGCTCAAGTTCAGGGAAACAGAGGTAATTTGCCGCTGTGTGACCTTTTATGTGGTCGATGGCAATAAGAGGCTTTTTTGTGGCATAAGCCAAACCTTTGGCAAAGCAAACTCCCGTTAAAAGCGCACCAATAAGACCCGGTGTGTTTGTAACACCTATTGCATCTATTTCATCCATAGTAAGAGAAGCATCATTCAAGGCTTTTTCCATAAGCCCGCAAATAGCTTCTGTATGAGCGCGGGAAGCAATTTCGGGAACTACTCCTCCGTATAAAGCGTGAATATCCGTTTGAGTTGCGGTTGCACAGCTTAATTGTTCTCTACCGTTTTTTACAATCGCAACGGAGGTTTCATCGCAAGATGATTCTATTGCCAAAACAATTCTGTCTTTACCGTCACGTTGTTTTAATTCAAAAAGACTTTCCATTTTCTATTACTAACGCTTTCTTATTGTTGTTTTAAATTCAATTGCATAATAATTGCATTTTTTTCCCGATAAAATCCTTTTCGGATTCCCACTTTTTCAAATCCCATTCGTGAATACAGAGAAATGGCGGGAACATTTTCTTCTTCAACTTCTAAGAAAATGCTTTCTGCATTTTTGGAAGCGCAAAACTCTATAAGAGCTGAAACGATTCTTTTTCCCGTTCCTTTTCCTCTTTGGGATTTCAAAACAGCAACGGTGAAAATTTCCGCTGAATCGGGAGAAGAACATATTGCGCCTCCAACACCGTGTACGTCTTCGTTTTCTAAGGCAACAACATATTTGTAATTATCTTTATCAATTATCTCTTTTAGCTGTTCTTCGCTCCACGCTGTAGATAAACAGCTTTTTTCCAGCTTTGAAGCGGATTTGCAAAGTTCTTGTGATAAAACGCGTATTTCTGTCATTAAGACAACCTCACAGTAAGCTTGTCAGGGCAAAGAACGTATTTTCCAGCCCCGATATCGTATAAATACGAAATTCCGTTTTCATCTGTAGCAAAAATAACTGTGTAGTAAAGTCCTGGATATCTTTGGGATTTAAGCTTTATTCTCAAAGATGAAACTTGCTGTTTAGGCGGGGTTACTTCTTCGCCTGCCGTGAGAGTGTCGTATATGAGATTGATATATTCTTCGTCATTTCTGTTAGTGCCTCCGTTTTGAAGATATTCATCGGGGGCAACAAAATAATCGTAAGGATAATCTGACGCGCCTGAACATATATCTGCAGAAACGGGCATAAAGTTTGAAAGAGTTATATTTGCCGCGCTGCTATGGCGCAATACTGTTCCCTTGATTTTGTTTTTGTATTCAACTATATAAGCGGGTGGGGTACCTTCCACATGCATAAAGTCTATAAAGCAATATTCATCTCCGTCAAGAAGCCCGAAAACACCGTCTGTATTAACCGCTTCAACGGAACGGTTTAATGCATAATATTTGTTTCCGTCTTCATCGATAAGATAACTTTCTTCAGCAACAAGCTTTGAAAGACTTGCTTTGTATTTCCATTCTTTAATTAAATCAGGCAAAAAAACAGAAGATATCAATATGATTATTATAGCGCCCACAATAATGAGGGCAATTTGGAAATCGCGTTTTTCTTTTTCAAATTTAATTTTTTCTTTGTTTTGCTTTTCGTTTTTGTTTTTCATTCGGTGGCTTCCAATCAATAACCTATTTTACCTAAACTATCGTCGTCTGTTATCCAGTCTTCAACGTTGTAAACGGAATATGTATCCATAGTTTCTCTTACTATAACTCGTTTGATTCCCGCGTTGATAACTAATCTTTTGCACATCTGACAGCTTGTTGTGTTTCCAACAGCTTCTCCTGTTTTGGGGTCTGTACAAACAAGATATAAATCTGCACCAAGCATTTGTTCGCGTGAGGCGCTGATTATGGCGTTTGCTTCTGCATGAACAGAACGGCAAAGCTCGTATCGTTCCCCTCTGGGAATATTCATTTCATCTCTGAGACATTTTTTTCTGTCACAGCAGTTAATTCTTCCTCTTGGTGCGCCTGCATATCCCGTTGATACGATTTCATCGTTTTTAACTATAATTGCGCCAAATTTGCGTCTTAGGCAAGTTCCTCTGCTTGACACGGTTTGTGCAATATTCAAATAATAATTCTCTTTACTTATTCTATCCATGGTACGTTACCTTTTTAATTGAGTTTAAGAGTCTTTAAATATTCTTTGAGTCCTTGAGCGGTTTCAGGGTGTTTCAGTCCCACGTCAATGTTTGCCATTATAAAACCAAGCTTGCTTCCCATGTCATATCTTGTGCCTTCGTAATCGTAAGCGAGAATCCCATTTTTTCTGGAAAGAACAGCCATTGCATCTGTAAGCTGTATTTCTCCACCAGCACCAGGAGCGGTGTTTTCAAGTATTTGAAAAATTTCCGATGGGAGAATTACTCTTCCTAAAATGGAAAAGTTTGAAAAAATCTGATCTGCTTTTGGTTTTTCGATCATATCTGAAACTGAATAAAGACCGTTTTTCTCCATGGGAGCGGTTTTAAGGGAACAATATTTCATAACCTTTTCCGTTGGAACTTCTTTAACGCCTACAACGGGTTTTTCGTATTCTTCCCAGATATCTGCCAGCTGTTTGCAAACAGGAGTTTCAGAAATTATCATATCATCGCCATACAACACAGCAAAGGGTTCATTACCAACAAAATTTTTGGCGCAAAGAACAGCGTGTCCTAAACCTCGTGCTTCTTTTTGACGAATGAAATATACGTTTGCAAGATTTTCTATTCTTTCAAGCTCTGCAAGTTCATCATTTCTTCCTGACGCAGATAGCTTTAAGTTATAGTCATAATTTTTGTCGAAATATGATTCAATAGCTTCTTTCCCACGAGAAGTAATTACCAATATATCGGTTATACCTGATTTTGCAGCTTCTTCAATGAGGAATTGTATTGCGGGACGGTCAACAACTGGGTACATTTCTTTGGGAACGCTTTTGGAAGCGGGCAACATTCTTGTTCCTAATCCCGCTGCTGGAATAACGGCTTTCCTTATCTTACTCATGATACGTCCTTTCAAATAATATTTTTCAAAACATCATACCTAAATATATTATACTTCAATTTATACACCTTGTCAATAAACTTTTTTATTAATAATAAAGAAAATACTTGAAAAATTCATTTAAGTGTGATAAAATATCCAAAAAGCTATTGAAGTTATATGGAAGGTCAGGTATTTTTATGTTTAATATTGCAATTATGGGTTTTGGCGTTGTTGGAAGCGGAGTTTGGGAAGTTATCAAAAAGAACTCTGAAGATATTTCCAAAAAACTCGGAGGAAACGGTGAACAACTCATTGACGTCAAATATATTCTCGATCTTCGTACGTTCGAAGGACATGAGCTGGCAGACAGAGTTACAACTGATATAAACGCTATAATCAATGACAAGAGCGTTTCTGTGGTTGTTGAAACTATGGGTGGCTCACATCCTGCATATCAATTTTCCAAAGCCGCATTGGAAAGCGGAAAGAGCGTTGTAACCTCCAACAAGGAATGTGTTGCAAAGTATGGAAAAGAGCTTTCTGAATGTGCGGTAAGAAACGGTGTAAGCTATCTTTATGAAGCATCTGTAGGCGGTGGTATTCCTATAATCAATGCTATGCTTAATGCTCTTACCGCAAACAAAATTGTTAAGGTTGCAGGTATTTTAAACGGAACTACAAACTATATACTTACTCAAATGAAAGAATGCGGAACAGACTTTGAATCCGCGCTTAAAGAGGCTCAAAGATTAGGATATGCTGAAGCAAATCCTGCCGCTGACGTTGAAGGACTTGACGCTTTACGCAAAATCTGTATATTGGGCGGAATTGCTTTCGACTGCATAATCCCAACAGAAATGGCAACCCCTGTTAAGGGAATTACAGAAATCACTCTTGAAGACACCGCTTTTGCTGAAAAAATGGGATATGCAATAAAGCTTTTGGGTGTTGCTGAAAAAGTAGGAGAAAGAATAAAGCTTCTCGTAGCTCCTCACTTCGTTTGTAAATCTTCACTTATTGCAGCTACTTCCGACGTTTTCAATGCTATTTCCGTAACGGGTAACGTTTTGGGGGAAAGCGTTTTCTATGGTGCGGGTGCAGGAAGTCTTCCTACAGCTTCAGCTGTTGCTGCTGACGTTATTGAGGCTCTTCGTTGCAAGCCTTTACCAATGCTCAAGGAATATGCTGAAGAAGGATTTGTTCTTTCTGAAGATGAAATTCCCACCAAGCTTTTTGTGAGAAGCAAAAAACCTGTGGCGAACTACCAAAACGTTGAAATCAACGGAGAATATGGAACTATTCTTCCTGAAGCTCTCTATGGAGAACAGAAAAAGCTTATTGCAGAATGTGAGGTTATCTCAACTTATTTTGTGCTTTAAGTTTCAATTTGAATAAAATAATCCCTTTGGAAAATCTTTAAAAGACAGTCCAAAGGGAATTTTTATTTTGTTTTTTCTCCTTCTTTTCTCCCTAAAACTTTTTTTGGCACTACTACAACGTAGTCAAGCATTCCCACGGGGTCAAAAGGGAAAAGCGGATACATGTAGCTGTTTCCGAAGCTCTTTTTCCGAAGCATGAGAACTGCCCATATTATAGTGATTGCTAATATACCGTATAGTCCCGAAAAATATCCTGCAAATAACATTATAAATCGAAGTATTACTGCGGGAGAAGCAAAAGCGGGGGTGATATATGCGGAAACCGCGGATATAGCAACGATAACAATTATAGTTATACTTGAAATTCCCGCCTCTACCGCTGCATCGCCTAAAATGAGTGAGCCGACGAGTCCTGCGGCATCACCTACAGTTCGGGGCATTCTGACTCCAACTTCACGTATCAGCTCAAACAAAACAAGCATTAGTAGCATTTCCCAAAACATTGATACTGCTGAATTTTCTTCAAGAGAATGAATAAATTCCAAAAGCTTTTTGGGGAACGTTTGGGAGTGGTGATATATAAGAGCAATAAAAACAGCGGGGAAATATATATTTAACAGAAAGGCGAAGAAACGAACAAATCTTAAAAATGAAGAGTACCACGGATTTTTGAGATAATCCTCCGCGCTTTGAAAGGCTTCTATAAAGTAATATGGTGCGGTAAGGACGTATGGACTTCCATCACAAATTATACCGATTCTTCCCGATAAAAGCTTTGATGCGGCTTTATCCACTTTTTCTGTGCTTCCAACGGAGGGGAAAAATTTTGATCGATTACCCTCGATTACCGTTTCAAGATTGGCAGAATCTATGATATATTCTCCGGAGAATTTTTGAATCTTGTGTCTTACTTCATTTAACGTTTTTTCATCTGCTCGCCCCTCAACGTAACATATAAAAATCGTTGTTTGCGCGGCTTTCCCTATGGAAAGCATTTCAACTCTCAATTTGTCTGTTCTGATTATTTTTCGGAGCATGGACACGTTGTTCTCACCGTTTTCCGTAAATCCCGCTTTGGGACCTCTTACGGTAACGTCACTTTCGGGTTCGCTTACTGCTCTGCCAACGAAAGTATCTGCAGGGCAGAAAGCTGTATAGATGCGGTCACTTTTAATAGCTACGATCACACTTCCGCGCAAAAGCATTGTTATAAGCATGTCAAGGTTTTCTTCCTTTATTACCGCGGCGCAGGTAAGAAGTTTTTGAAAATCTCCGCGAAAATCGTTAAGATTTGTTTTTTTCATTAAAGGAAGAACTATTCCCTCTGACATGTATCTTCTGTCTGTCATGTTTTTTATGAACATAATAAAACAATCTGAAGAAATATCTCTTACAATAAGGTCAGCGGGATTTCCCATTTTTGACAGTATTTCGTTTTTGAATTTTTCCATAGATAATCCTTTGATGTTTTTAAGCTTTTTGATTATTATTCCCGAGAAAAGAGTAAATATAAATGTGAAAAAGCATTTAATGTTGGTAAACTTGACAAAAAAATTACTCCATGTTATACTGAAAAAAATATGGCGTTGTTTGGTTTTAAAACTACTAAAAAATAAGTTTAATATTCGGGAGGAATTTTTTTGATTGAAAGAAATTTTATAATAAATCCACCTGCTTATTATGAAAAGGCACACGGAGAAATTCCTGAAATAAACCGAATGCTTTTGACTTTGTCAAAGAAAATCGATTTGTTTACATATACCTTTTCAATGAGCTGCATAAGCATTTCGCCTATAATAGTTCCCGGTGAGATGAGAAATAATGGGATTTATTCAGAAAAGGCGTTGATATGTTTGGAAAAAGGCTTGGCGAGTATTTCTTTATTTTGCGATTACGATGAATTTTATCACGGAGATTTGGAGAAGAAAAAACAAATAATAGTAGAAAACGTTTTAGCGTCTTTAAAAATAGTGAAAAACAAAACTACAGAGTATTTTGACTTTGAGAAAATAAAGGAAGACATAATTAGGTTTTCAAATTCATCTTTTGTTTCTGTTGTTTAAATATGAAGGATTTTATGAAAATTTTATTTGAAGCGAATATTTTGAAATTGATTTTTAAAACGGTTTTTTAAGTTATTATAAAATAAAGCAAGAAAACAGCGGAAACGCTGTTTTCTTGCTTTATTGGTTTAATTGATTATTTGTTCAAGCGAGCAACTTCGTCTTCGAGTTGTTTGTAAAGCTCTGCGGGAATAGTTCCGTCAAATTGAGCGTAGAATTTTTCAACGTCTTTGAAGTCTTCTTTCCAGCAATCTTTTTCAACGGTAAGAATCTTTTTGAGTTCTTCGATGTCGAATTTTCTGCCAGGTTCGATTTCATAATCAAGTCCTTCAAGGTTGATATCTTCTGCTTTGGGAATATAACCGATTTCTGTTGAAACTGCATCAACAGAGCCTTCGCATCTCTTGAGAATCCATTCGAGAACACGGAAGTTATCACCAAATCCGGGCCACATAAATTTG
>JAZRPU010000254.1:0-6691 GCA_045649365.1 Eubacteriales bacterium
TATAAAATTCAAGAAATAAGCGAGGTAACAACAAATGATGATAAGACCTGTTATGACATTGGGATTTTCTTATAATATTTTAAAATCATTAGCCACAGTATGCACTCATTTTGTGATATTTTGTCTCTTTATCCTCGTGGCTTGGGGAATATATAAAAAGTTTGAAAAAGAAGCTGATGTAGGCGTTCCTTTCTTCTTGACTGTTATGGCAGGTCTTATTATGACGTTAGTTGATGCTATGACTCTTTTCACCATTAAAGGAATGTTACTTGCTTTGATATTGCTCTATGCAAGTATGGCAGATATCAAGACAAGAAAAGTATCTGATTGCATTTCTGTAATGATTTTTATTCTTTCTCTTGTAAGTTTTAATACGGCTGATTTACCATCAATGCTCATGGGTGCCGTTATTGTATTTATGCCACAATTTGCTCTTGCAGTTATTAATCCGCAGAGATCTTGCGGTGGTGCTGATATGAAGATTTCGACTGCTCTTGCATTTTTGCTCGGAGCAGAAAAAGGAATATTCGCATTGATAGTGGGATTACTTCTTTCGGTAATTACTGTGTCGATATATAACAAAGCGAATAACAGAGATAATAAAGAATCGTTTGCACTTGTGCCGTTCCTTTCGGTCGGAGCAATGCTTGCGTATATCATATAATATGGAGGTTTAAACATTATGAAAAACAGAACAGTAATTGGCATTATATGTATAATACTTGCCCTTGTGGTAACGTTCCTTGTGGCTCCTTTGGTGAATAAACTCTCGGACAGCCATACCGAAATAGTAAGAATCAAGAACGACATCATTCAAGGACATATGATAAGTGAAAGCGACGTTGAAATAGTAACCGTTGGTACAGAAGGCTTGCCGTCAACCGTAATCACTAAAAAGGAAACTGCAATCGGCAAATTTGCTTCTTGTGATATAAAAGCGAATACAGACTTGCTTCAATCAATGCTTACAGATAAATCTGACAGTGCAGACGATGTATTCCGAACACTTGATGGAAAGAAACAAGCCATAAGTATAACCATAAGTTCCTTTGCTGGTGGTCTTTCGGGCAAACTTGAAAATGGTGATATTGTCAGTCTTATAGTCTTTGAAAAAGATACGGACGAAGCCATAATCCCAGGCGGTTTGACTTACGTTAAGGTAATAACCACCACAACGGCAGAAGGATTCGACAAGGACGAAGTAACTCCCAACGAGGACGGAACATATGAGCTTCCTACAACGTTAACACTTCTTGTCAATCCTGGGCAGGCTAAAATGCTTGTAGAATATGAAAACAAAGGTGTTATTCATGCAGACCTTGTATATCGTGGAGATAGTGAAAAAGCACAGAAATTCCTTGATGCACAGGATTTGTACTTTGAGATGTTGGCTGAGAAAGAAGATGATGCTTCATCCGAAACTGAAGATGATGACGAAAAAAATGGTAATGACATCATTCAGGATGCAAACGATATAATATGGGGAACAAATCACGGTGGCAATAACCCAACTTACAGCGAAGGCGGTGAAGAATAATGTCAAAAGTTATAGCAATCTGGGGAACTCCAAATTCGGGTAAAACAACATTTGCAACCAAACTTGCAAGAGCTATCTACGATGAATATCAGGCAACGGTTGTGGTTGTATATACAGACTACGAAACTCCCACTTTGCCCATTGTTTTCCCAAACTATAAAAAAGAAGAGCTGTGCTCTATCGGTGTAGCCTTGTCTCAGACCGATATTGACCGTCATGAAGTGGTAAAGCAGATGGTAACGGTAAAGGACAAGCAGAACTTTGCGTTTCTTGGATTTACTGACGGTGAAAATAAATACACCTATCCCGAATTTGATGCAACGAAGGTAAGAGCCTTGTATTCCGTTCTGGAAACACTTGCCGACTTCGTTATAATCGATTGCACAAGCTCTCTTGATAATCAGTTATCGAAGGTAGCAATTCGTGAAGCGGATCAGGTTATCCGTTTGTCTGCACCAAATCTTAAATCTATAAGTTACCTTTCTTCACAGCTTCCGTTATATATCGATCCCATGTTCAGGCTTGAAGAACATATACAAGGTATATGCGTAACCGATGCGGATTTGTATATGCCAATTGACGAAGCAAAATCACAGCTTCATGACGTGAGATTTACAATCCCATATTGCAGAGCCGTCAAACAGCAGATGCTTGACGGAAACTTATATGAAGTAACAAAGGACAAAAATTTCAATAAAAAATTCAAAGCAATAGTAGAAAAGGTGGTGTAAGTTATGGCAAATACAATTGATTTCTGGACACTTCTTAAAACCACACAGGAGTATATTTCTTCAAATTATGCTCCTGTATTGGCTGATAGATCAAAGTTATCACAGTTAAAAGCATATATCGATAAGTACCTTCGAGATAACGACTTCAAAGTGGAAGGCATGACTACAAAAGGTCTTATCGATAGGTTATACAACGAGATGGCAGAATACAGTATTTTAACTCAATACCTCGGTTCACCCGATCTTGAAGAAATCAACGTTAACGGTTGGAACGATATCGCTCTCACGTTGCTTGACGGTACGATAGTAAAGCTGAAAGAACATTTTCATTCACCACAGCACGCTGTTGATATTATAAAACGTTTGCTTCACCATTCGGGAATGATTATTGACAATGCAACTCCTATGAGTCAAGGACACCTGCCAGGAAATACCCGAATAACAGCACTCAAAGAACCAATAGTTGACGAAGAACGTGGTGTTGCAGTATCAATAAGACTTCTTCATCCACAAAGAGTAACCCTTGAAAATCTTGTAGAAACAGGCTTTGCTACACAGGAAATGGTGGACTTTCTATGTATGTGCATCCGTTATGGTGTACCCTTCGTTGTGGCAGGTGCAACTTCAAGCGGTAAGACAACCTTGCTTAATGCCATTATGACTTCTATTCCCGATAATAAACGTGTATTCACCATAGAATCAGGTTCACGAGAACTGTCTCTTGTTCGCAAAGGAGATGACGGAAGTATCGTCAATAATGCTGTTCACACACTCTCTCGTCCTTCTGATAACCCAGCCTATGACATCACGCAAGAAGACCTTGTTGTAGCATCGCTTCGATTTAACCCCGATATAGTATGCGTTGGTGAGATGCGTGACGTGGAATGTTACTCTGCCGTTGAAGCATCACTTACAGGACATACTGTTGTATCAACGGTACACGCTGGTCCTGGCTCTGCGGCACATATGAGAATTGCACTCCTTTGTCAGAAGCGTTTTCCGATCAACTTCCAAACCTCGCTGATGCAAGCTGGTCAGGCATTTCCAATAGTTGTATATAGTCATAAACTTGAAAACAACAGCAGAAAATGTATGGATATATCTGAATGCATCATCAATTCTTCTGGTGAACGAGAGTACAATTGCTTATACAACTATGAGATAACAAAAAACACTCTTGAAGACGATAAATTCGTTATTGAAGGGCATTTTTGCAAACCCAATCTTATATCAGATAATCTTCGCAGAAGGCTTATTCAGTACGGTGTTCCACAGAATGAATTAAATAGATTTCTGAAAGGAGAAGATGAAGAATGATAGTGTTCTATCTGATTGGTTTTCTTCTCTTTTGTGCTTCAATCATATTATTGCTTGGACTTACTCCCGAAAGCATAACTGATGACCTTATGCGTTTTATTTCACCAAAGCAAACGTTAAGAGATAAAACCCTTATAGCCAAAGGTAAGAAGAAATCAAGAAAACTGACAAACGAAATATTGCACGTTAAAGAAGCACTTGATGCAACAGGAAAAGGAACGCAGTTCACCATAGCGTGTGCTGCTTCTATTCTTTTGATGATAATTGGATGCATCGTTGCGGTGGTCATAAATAACTATTTTATGATTCCTGTACTTGCCATAGCCTTCGCCTGTTTACCTTTCTTTTATATCAAAAGCACTATTTCTGCATACGATCGTCATGTTCGTGAAGAAATGGAAACAGCACTATCAATTGTAACGACGTCATATATCCGTTCTGATGATATTCTCGGTGCTGTTCAGGAAAATATTGTGTATTTAAAACCACCTGTAAAAGGTATATTTCAATCTTTTATCGGTGACGCTATGATGATTTCCTCTGACCTTAAAACAGCACTCAGAAACCTAAAAGAAAAGATAAACGACAGCATATATGAGGAATGGTGCGATACTTTAATTGCCTGTCAGGATGACCGTACTTTGAAGGATACACTTCTTCCTATCGTTGCAAAGCTGACTGACGTGCGAATCGTTAATAACGAGCTTAAAACCTTGCTTGGTGAGGTAAAAAAAGAATATTGGATGATGGTATGCCTTGTTGTTGGCAATATCCCACTTTTGTATATGCTCAACACATCATGGTTCGAAGCCCTTATGTTCTCCATCCCAGGAAAAATAGTCCTTGCAATATGCGGAGCCGTTATATTAATCACATCAATGTTTATGATGAAATATACAAAGCCTGTGGAATATAAGAAGTGAGGTGGTAATCAATGTTACAATCGTTAATTGGCTCAATATTTGGTGTTGGGCTTTTTTTAATCCTCTCAGACTTCTTCCGTGTGCCATTTTTTAAAACCTCAAAGGCGATAAATAACGTTTCCAAAAGACAGAAAAAGAAAACAAGCACTCTTGATATCTGGCTTGGTGACCTTGCTATGTGGATTTCCAAAAGATTGCGAATAAATGAATTCAAGAGAATGCAACTTGAAACAGACCTTCGTTCTGCAGGAGTGAATCTGTCTCCTGAGATGCATATAGCAAACAGTATTGTCAAGTCCATGCTTATTGGAATACTTGCAATTCCTGTTCTTTTTATTTTCCCATTACTTTCCCCAGTCATATTGGTGCTCGCTGTTATGATGTATTTCAAAGAATCAAAAGGTGTCGCAGATAAAATAAAGGAAAAACGAAGAAGAATAGAATACGAGCTTCCTCGTTTTGTATCTCATATTGAAAAGACCTTGAAGCATAACCGTGACGTTCTGTATATCCTTGATTCATACAAGAAGAACTCTGGATATGAACTTGGAGAAGAACTCGAAATCACAATAGCAGATATGCGTTCAGGTAACTATGAAGCGGCACTAACGAGGTTTGAATCCCGTGTCGGTTCTTCAATGCTTTCTGACGTTACAAGAGGGCTTATAGGCGTGCTTCGTGGTGATGAAACCGATGTGTATTGGGCAGGTCTCGGTGTTAAGTTCTCTGACTATCAAAGACAGCTTCTCAAACAACAAGCACAAAAGATTCCATCGAAAGTAAAAAGACTTTCCATGTGTCTGCTTTTCTGCTTTATGCTTATATATATCGTGGTAATCGGTATGGAGATAATGACCTCTGTTGGCGTCCTCTTCGGTTAAGGAGGTGTTGCAATGAGAAAACTTCTTAAAATCTTTAAAGGAACTAAAGCCGAAGGATATATTGATGCTGTTGTTGGCGTAATGGTGGCAATGATGGTTATTGCCTTTGCTCTTAACGTGTTCAGCTTTCTGACATTGAAGCAAGATATGGATCACTTTGCAAAGGAACTCATAGATACAGCTACCACATATGGCAGAACAAGCGAAGAAGCAACGGAGAGATATAACGAACTGTGTAACGAGATAGGAATTTCTCCCACAGTCAGTTATAGCGGTACAACTTATTATAACAGCACTACAAAAAAGGTTCAACTTGGTGAAACAATTCACGTTACGCTAAGTTATAATACCTATGTC
This sequence comes from Eubacteriales bacterium, assembly GCA_045649365.1. GTDB lineage: Bacteria > Bacillota > Clostridia > Oscillospirales > CAG-382 > SIG653. The sequence goes on from JAZRPU010000254.1 coordinate 5,747, forward strand.
AAAGGACTTGGAGTATTTAAAATCCCTGTAACCCTTGAAGCCACACATTCAGGTCTCTCGCAGAAATATTGGAAGTGAGGACTTAAAGATGATAAAAGCATTAAAAGACAAACGTGGTGTTGGATATATTTTTCCTTGTGTTGTAACCATTGTTATTGCGATGATTCTATCTGTCGTGCTTTTTTATGCTGAATGTATGACCGTGATTCAGACAACTAAGGATGACACAGAACGTGTTCTTGAATCCTTTGTGATGAAGAATTCCATAGAAATATATAATTCCATAAAGCAAGGACATGATTTTACGGAAAAAATTGATGGAAATTTATATGTTTCCGATACTTCTTCTGAATTATCGCTGGACATTTCAGAAAATATGTTGTATAATACCGATAATCAAGGAACAACAGTATATTCCATGACAGTTCCAAAGGTCAGTTATACAATCGACAAGGCACTCAAACTTAAAGCAAATTACACAGTTATAATTCCTGTCACCTTTGCAGGTAACAATCTATACGATCTTGAAATCCCTTTGGAAATTACTATAAACCTAATTTTAAAATAAAAGACGAAAGGAAAATCAACATGAAAAAACGCATAGCAATTATTGTATCGGCAGTTTTAATAATAATTCTCGCCATAGTATGTGTGGTAATCGCTTCAAATCCAAACGATAACGACACATCAGAGCAAGGAAGTCTTGTAGAACATTCAAGCGAAGGCACAAATTCTTCTTCAGATGAATCAAAGACTGAAGGAAATGACGAATCGGCAGAAAGCTCCTTGGATATAAGCGTTCCTGAAATTGAATCATCGGAAATTGAATCTGAGGAACAATCAGAAGATATGCAAAGTCCTTCAGTTGAAAGCACATCCGAAGAAGAAATAGGAACTTCTTCCGAAGCATCTGCTGAACAATCCATAGAAATCACATCTGAAGAA
>JAZRPU010000255.1:0-3557 GCA_045649365.1 Eubacteriales bacterium
CATCCGAAGCATCTTCTGCCACAAAACCACCTGCATTTACCAATGTTAGTAAAGTTTGTTTCCAGGTTATAGCATTATTAACATCTATTTTTTCATCATTAATAATTTTCCATTCAGCAGCAATCTGAACAGCATCATAATAAGGGTCCGATTTGGAAATGTTTGCAAAAAGGGGTTCTTCAGTTGTGTATGACTCCATACCGAAAAACTCATTCACTAACGTCAACCACTGTCCCAAAGTAAAGGTATCTGATGTAGGCTCGGAGGAACAGCTACCAAACATAAACATTGATACAAGGATTGATGTTAACAAAAGAACGGAAATTATTCTCTTTATCATTTTTCTTCCTCACTTATATATAAAATAGATTTAATTATTTTCAAAATCAGGCAGGTGAGTGCAAGTTAAACACTCACCTGCAAATTTTATGTATTATTTAAATTGGCTTGCATTGCTCTGGATTGCACCTTCAGTTACTTCATATTCCTGAGCAGTATTTACAAGAAACTTTGCATAGGATTCAATAACGTTTTTGTATTGTTCGAATTTAGGCTTTAACGCATTCATTGCTGCACGGATATCTGTTGCAGCATCACTTTTCCACGTTGCTTCCAAATCGTTCATGTTCTTATTGATTTCTGCGAGCTTCTCGTCCATCATTGAATTGCAATTACGAACTTTCTGAGCGGTGTCAGTAAGGACTTGGGTTGATATTTTGATGCTATCTGCCATCTTTTTTTCCTCCTTTTTTTAGTTAACTAACTTACGAGCTTCAGATACAACTGTATCCTGGGTGTCGCGATATGCTTTAGCACTCTTTCTGAGAAAGTCTGCGTACTGAAGCATCAATGAATGCATTTTTTCAAAATCGTCTTTAAATCCTGCGATTTGATCTGTAAATGCTACATTGTCTTTTCCGTTCCAAGTGGAAGCCATTGCATTGGTTTCGCTGTAAAGTTGGTCATACTGATTCTTATAATCTGCTGCCAACCCCTCTATTCTACCAGCTGCTGATTCCAGTTGTTCGGGAGTTACTTCAATGATTCTTGCCATTTTCTTTTCCTCCTTGATTTTTTTATATTAACATGAGTTTAGAGCCATTATGTATACCAAGCTCATAAACCGTCATATTAATGTTTACTATAGCACCACTTTCGCGATAACACAAAGCGGTATCAACATTGGGAGAAAAAAGCCCATCAGATAAATCTGCTACAGCTTTTTTCAAAAGCTCCGTTACTTCGTACATGGGGGAGCTCAAAGGAATAAAAACATCAAACGTTTTTTCAATTACAGGAACAAAAACTTCCACTATAACTTTTTTCATAATTATTGTTCCTCCTCATCGATTGACGAAAGCAGTTTTGTAAGATTAGACTTATTTCTGCTGATGATGTATCCGTAATCATCTCCAATATCTTCATACATATCACTTGTTATTTTATTAATCTTAAGCATATATTGATCGGCAACTCCATCACCAATCCATATACCATCAGAACCGCTGATGTATTTTTTATACCAATCTTTATAGTTTGCTGATTTGAAATTGCTTAAAGAATCTAAAACAATGAAATGTATTTTGTAATTAAGCTCTGCTTTAGACATTAATAAGTCAAGCTTTTCTTTTCTATCATTGGTAAGCTGTTCATAAAATTTGTTGTATCCAAAAATAACGACTACTCTTCTTTCGAATTCTTTCAAAGAATCGTTATTGAGGCCTGATTCTTTATATACGTTGTTTCTCTTTACCATGTCATTGAAAAGCTCTTCTACGTATAATTCATAATCATCAATAAAAGGCTCTTCAGTTCCATATTTCGACATGTCAAGAAGATTTTCGCCATCAATAAAATCGACCAAGCCTACTTCAGATACTATGCTGAACCATTCTTCAGCAAAATTAACCATTTGAGTTACATCTTGTGAAACAACTGGATAAATAACTTTATTCAGTATATTTAAGCACACAATATCAAGGTTTTTCTTTCCGATTCCAACGGGAACAGAAGAAATTCCAATATTATGTTTTTTCACATTCGCTGCTTTGACAATGCTTGGAAGCACTGGAATCTTATTAGCAAAACACTTTGCATTATTATACAAATTGCAGCAAAAGTCATTTAAGAACTCATAAGTATCATCAGCTGAACAGCAATACGCTGTTTGAAATTCATAGGCTCTATCCAGAGCAACCAATCCTCTTCCTTTATATTTGGAAGGAATAAGCCCTTCGGTTTTTCCCACAACATACGAATATTCGCTTTCATCATTCAATTGCATACATAAGCACATTTTAAAGTTTTGTGCAACAACATATCTTATTGCATTTGTGCTACTCGACGTTACCGCAAAATATATTCCATATTTAACTCCATCGCGAGTTATTAATGCGAATTTTTCCAGCAAATCTTCATACTGCTCTGAAAATCCAGAATAATTATTTAAAAGAACTACTATATTTGGAACGATCTTGCCGCTATTTTCACAATAGCTTGCATAATCACCACCAAATTCAGCAAAAAGATTTTTTCTGACATCTATCTCTTTTTGCAAAGTTTTGAATAAGTTTATTGTTTTCTCAACTTCCGATGAAACAACAACTCCGCCAACCTGTGGAGCTTGCTCAAACACCCTTAAAGTTTCAGAGCCAAAATCCATAATATAAAGATTAAGCTCTTCTGCAGAATGATTTTTTATGAGAGCATACGCTATAGTTGTCAGTAAAGTTGTTTTTCCGTTTCCTGTAGAACCATATATCAAACAGTTTCCTTCAGAAGAAAACGGAATCGTAAGAACATCTTGTTTCTGATTGAACGGATCGTCATATTCTCCAACAACAGGGCACAAATTTGTGTGTATAGACTGACATCCATACTTGTTTTCCAAATCGTCAACATAAATCTTTTCAGGGATAGGTGGCAACCACAAGGGTCTTACTGTAATTTGCTCTTCGTTGGCGAGATCAGAAAGATATTTAACGATAGAAACGATTTGTTTAACCTTTTTACCGCTTTGAACAATCTTTTTTGCAGGTTTGACATTAATAAGCTGATGGCCAAGGTTATCAACAACACGTATGCTATTATCTATAGATTTCTCAACAGCTTCTGTAGGAATATACTCTGCTCCGCACCATGCAGACTGCCCGAGAGCGAACAATTCATTGAAGCCAACCTGAAGATAGAATCTACCCGTTTGAGAAAGCTCGGCAGCATCAGGACATTTTATCATGTCCTGACTATCTGCTTTTTCCTGAACTTTCAAGCAGACTCTGAATTTGCTATTACTCCAAATCTGATCATCAACTACTCCACTTGGCTTTTGAGTTGCAAGAATCAAGTGAACACCCAAACTACGTCCTATACGTGCAGCACTTATAAGCTGCTCCATAAATTCAGGCTGTTGAGTTTTGAGTTCAGCAAACTCATCTGAAATAATAAACAAATGTGGAACAGGTTCAAAAACTACTCTATCTCGATATAATTGCTGATATTTATATACATCCATCGTTCCTTCATTTGAAATCTTTCTGGCATTATTAAATATTGCCTGA
>JAZRPU010000256.1:0-3139 GCA_045649365.1 Eubacteriales bacterium
CTTAAGTATCAGCTTTTTGATATGGAAAAGGAACAGGTAATGGCAAAAGGTCTTTGCGAAAGAATAGCTATCGATGGAAAGCTTACTCACAAAAATCTTTTGAATGGAAAAGTTTATTCTGCTGATATACCTATGCCTAGCCATGTTGAAGCTACTAAAGCTATGATTGAAGCAATTATTGATAAAGAATATGGTGTTCTTGAAAGCATGAATCAGATTTCTGCTATTGGACATAGAGTAGTTCAAGGAGGTCCTTGGCTTACAAAACCAACGCTTGTTACAAATGAAACAATTGAAATTCTCAACAAGTGTGTTGATCTTGCTCCGCTTCATACAATTCCTCATCTTCAGGGGATTGCGGGCTGTACAGCAATAATGCCTGATTGTCCCCAAGTTCTCGTTATAGATACCTCGTTCCACTCTACTATGCCTGAAAAAGCATATACTTTCCCAATTGTAAAAGAGGTTGCGGAAAAACATAATATTCGTAGATATGGTGCTCACGGCACTTCCCATAGATATGTTGCTGCAGAAGCTGCAAAGTATTTGAATAAGCCTGTTGATGATACTAAAATTATAACTTGCCATTTGGGAAATGGTTCTTCTATTAGTGCAGTTAAAGGTGGAAAGGTTACTGATACCTCTATGGGATTCACTCCTCTTGATGGAATAATTATGGGTTCAAGATGCGGTGCTGTTGATCCTGCTATAGTTCCTTATATCATGCAGAAAGAAAATATTTCCGTGGATGATATTGGTAATTGGATGAATAAAAAGTGTGGTCTTTTGGGAGTTTCTGGAGTGTCAAGCGACCTTAGAGATGTTAAAGCTGCTATGAAAAATGGTAATAAGGATGCAGCCCTTGCATTTGATATACTTGTTTATGGAATTAAAAAGTATATTGGCTCTTATACAGCTATTATGAACGGACTTGATTGCGTTGTTTTTACTGCAGGAATTGGTGAAAATGACTTTGAAGTTCGTGAGGCTGTTGTTTCCGATATGGAATATTTGGGAATCAAGCTTGATGTTGATAAAAACAAAAATGTATCTTCTCTTGAAGCGCCATGGGAAATTTCCTCATGTGATTCTGCTGTAAAAGTTTTTGTTATTCCTACAAACGAGGAATTGGTTATAGCAAGAGATACCAAAGAACTCGTTGAGGCTCTTTAAGTTCTATGGAAAAGATAGCATTGTTTCAAAAAGTTTCAGAGAATCAATTCAAAGATGATGGAGGAAAGGATTATGATTCTATAATCCTTCCTCAAAGAGCAACTGTTGGCTCTGCAGGTTACGATTTTTTTTCATCAGAAAATATAGTAATTTCTGCTAAATCAGATTGCTTGATCGCAACGGGAATACGGTCAAGGATTTCAAATGGTTGGGTACTTTGTATTTTTCCAAGAAGTGGATTAGGATTTAAATATGGTATTTCCCTGAAAAATACCATAGGTATAATTGATTCTGATTATTATTTTTCTTCAAATGAAGGACATATAATGGTTAAATTAAATAATCCATCAGATGAAGAAGTTGTTATTCCCAAAGGAAAAGCTTTTGCACAAGGAGTTTTTCTTCCATTTGGAATCACAGAAGATGATAGCACGTTAACAGAAAGAAATGGCGGCTTTGGAAGTACAGACAAAAAGTGATTTTGTCTGAAAGGCAATAAATTAATCTTCAAGAAGTTTAGGAGAATAAAATGCAAAATATAGGATATTACAACGGAAAAACGGGATTGATAGAAGACATGCTCATTCCAATGAACGATAGAGCTGTATATTTTGGCGATGGTGTTTATGATGCTACTTGTTGTAAAAATGGCATAGTTTATCTTGCTGATGAGCATATTGACAGATTTTTCAACAATGCAGGTTTGATTGATATAGTCCCAAATTTCACTAAAAAAGAGCTTTATGATTTGCTGACAAGTCTTCTTAAGCAAGTAGATGCTGATGAGTGCTTTGCTTATTGGCAAATTTCCAGAGGAACAGCAAAAAGAAATCATATATATCCAACAGACGTTACACCGAATTTATATATTACAATTACTCCTGCACCAATCAGAGATATTTATAAAAAAATAAAAGTAATTACTGCTGAAGACAGAAGATTTTTGATGTGCAATATAAAAACTATAGATTTACTTCCAACTGTACTTGCTTCTCAACGTGCAGAAGAGCAAGGAGCTGAAGAATGTATATTCCATCGAAATGGCAGAGTAACAGAATGTTCTCATAGTAATGTTCATATTTTGAAAGACGGTAAGCTCAAAACTGCACCTACAGATTGCTATATTCTTCCGGGTATAGCTCGTGCTCATTTGATTAAGGCTTGTAAAAAGCTTTGCATCCCTGTTGATGAAACTCCATTTACCTTGGATGAATTAAGAAACGCTGATGAAATTATGATTTCAAGCTCTTCAAAATTTTGTCTTTCTGCTGATAATCTTGATGGACAAAAAGTGGGCGGAAAAGCTCCTGAACTTCTTAAAGCAATACAAGACGAAGTGTTTGATGAATTTCTTTGCGGCATAAATGCAAAATAAGTTTTGATGTAAAATAAAAATCTCGTTTTCTTTATTGAAAGCGAGATTTTTTTGAAATTAGTGTACCATTGAATATATTTCACAAACAATATAAGTTAACATTGGAATCGTAATTAATGAAAGTGCGAAAGAACAAGCAGTTATGTTTGATGCTCTTGAGATATTTTTGCTTTGAGCAAATGTAGTTATGCAAGAAAGTTCTATTCCACAAGGTAATCCTGATAAAACAACAAACATTAAAGTCATTCCGAGAGAGAATTGCGCTATCAAGCAGATTCCAAACGTTAGCGTAGGGAAAAGCAGCAGTTTGAATGCTGAAATAACAATAATGTCAAATTGGAATTTGAATCCTGATGCCGGAAAAGCTGAAAAATACATTCCAATCAAAAATGCTGATAAAACGGGTACAATATCAGAAATATAAGATACTGTATTGGCTATAGGCAATACAAGACCCATTCTTAAGAAATACATTAATATTCCAAATACTTCAAGCAAGAATGGAAGGGTTATTATGCTCTTTAAAATACTTTTTTTGGAATATAAAATTTTTCCTGCAAGTATGTTGAATAAAAGGTGATTCACAAAAAT
>JAZRPU010000257.1:0-4652 GCA_045649365.1 Eubacteriales bacterium
TTTTCTGTTGAATATTCCGCAACAGAATAAGGTGTACTGTCAGAAATAACTCTACCGTCTAAAAGTCTGATTATTCTTGTGGAATAAGCCTCTGCCAATTCGGGATTATGAGTTACCATAATAACAAGTCGATCTTTTGATATTTCTTTCAATATCTCCATAACCTGAACACTTGTTTCCGTGTCAAGCGCACCTGTAGGCTCGTCGGCAAGGAGAATTTCAGGGTCGTTTACAATAGCTCTTGCAATTGCAACGCGTTGCATTTGCCCACCGGACATCTGACTGGGGCGTTTCTTGAGTTGGTCGCCCAAACCTACCTTTTCCAACGCGGCTGTTGCACGCTTTCTTCTTTCTTCTTTGGAAATTCCTGCTAACGTCAATGCAAGCTCAACGTTTGAAAGAACGGATTGGTGAGGGATAAGGTTGTAGCTTTGGAAAACAAAACCGACAGAATGGTTTCTGTAATCATCCCAATCTCTGTCATCGTAATTTTTGGTAGACGTTCCGTTTATGGACATATCCCCATTTGTGTATTGGTCGAGTCCGCCTATAATGTTAAGCAGAGTTGTTTTCCCGCACCCCGAAGGACCTAAAATAGAAACAAATTCACATTTTCTGAATTCGATATCTACGCCCTTCAAGGCTTCTACCGTGGTGTCACCCGTGACGTATGCTTTAGTTATGTTTTTAAGCTTAAGCATTTAATACCTCCAATGCATTATAACGTATGTAATATATACTTCCATTGTTAACTGAAAGTAAATTATATAAAACATTGTTATATTTTAAAAAAATTCACAATTATACGTAAATAATAGTAACATATAAGGCAAAACATGTCAATCAGTATTTTGCATGATTTTTTTAATTATGCTATTGCATTTTTTGTTTCTGTACTGTATAATATTTTACATATCCTTGTAAAAACGGAAAAAGCCTTTAATTTTTGGTTTTTTCGTCGTTTTGCGATAGCTTATTATATAGAAAGGCGGGGAATGTATTTTGAAGAATTTGCTCTCCCTTTTAATACGATTCAAGTTTAAAGCACTTCTTGTTGAAGAAACAGATGATACGTGGATACAGCTTTTCCGTTCACTCTTTGTGGGCGGTGTTGCAACAATTGTGGATTTTTTGGTTTCCGCCATTGTTAAAGAAGGTTTGGGCGGTGGAATAGTCGTTTCCAACGTAGCGGGATTTGTTGTAGGGCTTATTACGAATTATTTTATCAGTATTCTTTGGGTGTTTAAAAAACACAATATGAAAATTGCCACAGAATTTGCGGTTTTTTCCGTTATTGGAATTATCGGTCTTGCGATAAATACAGGTATTGTATCTTTGCTTTGTTGGCTTTGGAACGGGGATGAGGTAAGAATAATATTCTACGCCGCAAAGGTTGTTGCAACTCTTGTTACTCTTATCTGGAATTTTGCCGCAAGAAAAATTATATTGTATAAAGATTAAATTGGATTAATAACGCATGCCGAAGCTGATAAAAAGGACAGGCATGCGTTAATTTGAAAGAGGTTTTGATTTGAAGAAATCGGAAATATTTGAAATATCAGAAAATGTGGAAACAATTAATGATTCGGTGATTTTCGAAAGCGGTAACAGCGAGAATTTTTTTAAAAATAACGAAAAGCCAAAGAAAAGAAAAAACGTTAATATTGCAGATTGCTTTCCTCTTGTGAAAAAGCATCCCTATTTAACTTTGGGCGTTGTATGCGCCCTTTTGCATTTTGGAACGTATAAAGGAAACCTTTCCCTTTGGTTTGTGGCGGTGACTTTATGTTGTTTTACCATGGCATTTGTTTCCTATATGAAGAAAACCACGAAAGATTTCGTTTTATCCCCCAGAGGCGTTTTGTTTGCCCTGCCTTTTGCTCTTTCTGTTTGTGTAACAGCGGCAGGCTTTAATTCGGGGGCTTACGGAATATTTATAGGCTCTTTTTTCTTCTTTTTTAGCCTGCTTGTAATTTATCTGATATTGAAATTCACGGGAAGAATGACCGTTCAGAATACGGTGTTGCTTATTTTTTTAGTAGGTCTGTTTTTGAGAGTGATATATGTATTATACACGTCGGCGGCGTTGGAAAGCTCTTTTTGGTTTTACAAATCAATGGCGAAGGCGTGGATTATATTCAATAGTGCCTTGGAAATAGGCAGTAGGTCGGCAATTGAGGGAATGCAGTTTGTTTCCGTGTTCTGCTCATCTGCTTGCATGGTTACGGGATATAAAATTTTCAAAGAGCTTGGGCTTTTCGGTAAAAGGCTCATCAGAGCAACTGCATTTATTTCTCTTTTCCCTTGGTTTATCTTTTCTTCAGGAGATATTAACAGCGATACGTTAAGCGTTACTTTGGGCTTCGTTGCAATTCTGACAACAATAAAATGGTATAAAAATCCTGAAATGTCAAAGCTTATTGTTGTGGCGTTGGTTTCAGGCTTTTCTATGGCTTTGAAGCTATCTATGGGGATTGTTGCCATTGCCGTTGTTTTTGTTTTCTTAACGAAATTCAAAGCTGTTTGTCAAAAACGCGAAAACGTTATTTTTACGAAAAAGGGAGAAAAAACTATTAGTTCGGGTTGGTTGATTGGCGGATTTGTTTTGTTCGTTCTTCTGGTCGTTTCTTCAGGATTAGGATTGCAGATGAAGAGGCTTATGATTGGGGATACGGTGATTTCAGAAGCATCAGAACAATTTATTGGATTCCGTTCTCCCCTTGAAAGACTTTTTGGAATGAATTTACATTCTTTAACAAGTCATTTTGTTGTTCGCGGCGGAGAGGGGAGCGAGGCGTTCTGGGAATATAACATGTTTCTTGGCGGATTGAAAACAAGCCTTTTCGGTGAAGATACTTTATTTGCATTGGGCGCAGAATCTTCCTTTAAAGCGGTAGTTCTTTCTACGGTGGGAAACGTTTTCTGCAAGTCACTTTATATTTTCTCTATATGCCTTGTTGTCCTTGGAATGATATCTCTTTATTTCTTCTTTAAAAACAAGTATTATGGCATAAACAAAACCTTTGCCCGAATGTTTATTGTTATTTTTGCCATGTTTGTGATTAATTATATACTGATTTGCTTTTTGAATCCTTATACTTGCGCAATGGATTTCGGATATGCAGTTTTATGCTTGTTTCTTCCCACACTTTCTCTTTCTGTGGTGACGTGTGAGGAGAAAAAGAGAGCTTTCTTTGCCGAAAAAGTATTTTTTACTGCATCGGGAGTATGTGTCAAGGGATTCTTTATTTGTATGGCTGTTTCATACGTTCTGCTTTCACTCATGCCTTGTTAATTTAAAAATAAATGTCCTTGGCTTTTGTGCATAATGCATAAAATCCAAGGACTATTTTTGTGTGTGGGAAAATTATGTTTACAAATATTTGAACGAATATAGTTGAAAAGATTTCAAAAAAGGGTATAATTAAAAGGTAATAAAATACAAGGCTGAAAAAAGTCTTGAATTTACTTTATGAATATAAAACAGGAGGAAAGCGTAGGAAACTATGCGACATTTGTAATGAAGAAGTTTTTAAAATCATTCATTTGTCTTATGCTTGCAGTAATGCTTTGCTGTTCTGCCGCTTCGGGAATTTTCCCCGCAGACACTTCAGCCAGCGCCGCAAACGTTTATTGCAATGTTAAATTTACCAAGCCCGCTATTTGCTGTGACGAAGGCGAGGCGGTTTTGCTTTCAAAATGCGGAGTTCAGTTCTCTGAAAATGCAAAGATGACCACAAGCGGTATTACATGGACTTATAACGGAAAAACCGTTCAGTCTTTTACCCCCGAAAAGAGAGGGGTTTATCAGCTTACCGCCAAAGCGGGAAGCAACAGTAAAACTATTTACGTTGTTGTAAAAAGCGCTACTGAAACGGAATACGTTCTCTATAGAAACGATTTCGACGTAGCACCAAATGACATTCGTGTTGCAGAAAACACAAATGGCACAAACTCCAATATTTCTGTTAAAGACGGGAATTATATAATCAATGCATCAGCAAATGCAAACACATACGTTCGCATTCTTCTTCCTACGTTCCTTGATGCCTTTGGCGACGTTAAGTTTGAAGCAAGCATTAAGATGACCGCCGCTACCGATGATGCAAAATGGGCTTCCTTGATGTATAGAGTTCAGAATGGAAACTATCCTTATTATCAAGGTTGTTTGCGTCGCGTGGCAACAGTTGCTGATGGCGTTGAAATTTCTCAAAGAAACACTTCTAATAAATGGGATGTGTATAAAACTGCATCCTTTGACCGTGCAAGAAAAGATGATTACAACATTTGTTCAGTTACTGTAAACGGAACAAAATCAGTTTTCAACGTTAACGGCTTTGACGTGGCAGAATATTCCAATACGGAATTTGCTACAGGTGCATACGGTATCCAGACAAGAGGCACAAACCTCATGATTGACTACGTTGAAATCAGCCTTGGTGGAAACGATGCTATCATGTCTTCTTGTGACGTTAGCTTTGGAAAACCCGCTATCCGCGCTGAAGTTGGGGATACTATAGACCTTAAGAGCTGTGACGTTCAGTTTACCGCTAATGCTATTTATACAAAGGGAAGTAGCATTACATGGAAAAAAGACGGAGCTGCAATAACAACTTTCACTCCCGATAAATCAAAGTCGGATCGTAGCCATG
>JAZRPU010000258.1:0-4379 GCA_045649365.1 Eubacteriales bacterium
TGTTAATATTACTAAAATACTCTTTGTGAACAAAATGAAAATATAGCACTTTTTCACAAAAGTACTTGCTAAATCAAAAAAAATATGATATTATTAAGTCAAGGTGATTATTTCTTAATTCATTTAATGTATTGATTGCTATGATACAAATGTTATATGGATTTTGATTTTATCTTTTGTAATATTTTTATTGAAGTTTGAGGAATGACATGAAAAATCGAAAAAAGATTGTATTATTAATTCTCTTGTTCTCAATTTGTTTAGGAGCTCTGTCTTGCAAATCATATTCTACTGTTGCTTCTGAATATGTTCGCATAAAGAGTTACAGTAACTTGAGCCAAATTGAATATGATAACAAAGATATTTTGATTGGATTGGACGAAAATCAAACAGTTAATGACCTTTTGTCAAATCTTTACACTTATGATACTGTCACGGTGTCAAAAAATAACGTAACTTTATCCTCCGGCGATATTGTTCCCACGGGAGCCTTGTTGTCATGTGGAACGGAGCAATATTACATTGTAATTAAGGGTGATACCACAGGCGATGGAGTTGTAGATGCATCTGATTTTTTACAAATAAAAAAATTCTTTCTTGAATCTTTTGATATCGGTGGAATTTATTTTTTGGCAGGTGATACAACTGAAGACGGTATAATAGATGCAACGGATTATTTGCAAGTCAGACAGTATTTCTTGGGTAATTTTGATTTATATCCCGACAAGAATACAGGAAATAATTCGAATTCTATAATTGATATTATAAAAGACGGTCAGTGCGAATACAAAATTTGTTATGCCGGTGAATCAGAAAAGATTGCTGCATATACTCTTCGCGAACTGCTTTCTTTGAGATCGGGAATTGTTTTGCCTATCGAAATGACTACGAACGTAGCTGGAGGCACAAAAATAATTTATTTAAGCAGTTCAAATTTGAATGAAGTTGGTAATTATGGATATACGATGAAATCAGATGATGCACTCGTAAGTATAACGGCATCTTCTCTGTGTGGATTTGATAATGCTTTTGAACATCTCCTTATTAAAGGTGCTGAAAGCATGTCTGTTTCTTGTCCTTCTGATTATAATGTTGTTGAAAAACTTGACTGGGAAAGCAATTATGTTTTAGAGGGAACAGATTATAATTCTGAATATAATGACGGATTGTTCTATAATGATAAAAATGACTCTGTTGCTTACGTTTCAAATGCTATGTGGCACATGTTTGGAGCGGTTGATGATGGTCAACAAGCAGTAGCGGCTTTAGGAAATGAGCCTACATGGTTTGAATGGAATTCAGAAAAAATTGCATGGAGTGGAAACACTCAATACATTAATGAAGTTAAGAAAAAAATAAGATATTTCCCTCAAACGTCTACAGGATATATGTGGTCTTGGAGTAGTTATCCATTCTGGAAAGTAGACGATTGTTACTCAATACATTATGATGGGACATTCAGATACATATCTGCAGTTTATGATATTATCTGCTGGGAGGGAAACACTGATTTCTTGTATCAGAAAGATACCAATACAGCTACCGGAGAATATTCTTCTCTTGATGCTTCGCGCGGAAAAACTGTTTTGAAAAAAACTCAAGCATGTATGGACTATATTCTTGAATATCTATACGGAAAATATGGATATATCAAGCTGACTGAAGAATCCACATATTTAAATTCAAACGGAACAAAACGTTTCGATTACGTTAAAGAAGCAGGAATAAATTGTTGGAATAATACAGGTAAGGATGGCTCCGGAGCATCAAATTATTGGGATAATCTTTGCTTTGGCAATTATGATGGATATTCTCACGCTCTGTATTACAATGCTTTAACTTCCATGGCGGGTATTTATAGAATGATAGGCGGAGATTGCATTGACGATGCAGAACAGCTTGAAGTTCTTGCTGCAAAAGTTAAAGAAGATTTTAACGATTTATATTGGTCTGAAGAAAAGGGAAGATACGTTGCATGTATTGATGCCGACGGAAGAGTTGTTGATTATGGTCTGACATTCCACAATTATGAAGCGATGAAGTATGGATTGGCAGATGCTGAACAAGCTAAATTAATTTTTGATTGGGTTGATGGGGATCGTATAATTAACGGAGAAAACAGAGTTGGCGGTGATATTTTCTCCTATGCTAAATTACATGAATTAGTTAATGCAAGCACGTCCAGAGAAATTGCATCACTTGACTTACGTCTTGCTTCTGTAACGAATACTATTGCAATTAATAACCCCGAAAATCAGAAGCTTGGTGTTGCTTGGTGGCATGCACCAGCAGGTATAGACGTGTGGGGAAGTGCCTCATACGGAAAACATCTTGAAAATGGTGGATATATTTTCTATCCCGTTTTTTATGAACTTATGGCTCGAACAGAATATGAGGGCGCTCAATCAACTACTGATCGTTTATACGACATAGGAAGAGTTTATGAATACAACAGACTTATGTCAGATGCTGCTGCTATTGGTTCAACACATTGGTTAGAAGGACTTAAAGGAGAGTTCCCCGAAAGTGGACTAGTTCCAACAACATATTTTTATAGTCTTATTGGCGTTAGTGCTGAATATGATGGCTTGCATCTCAGCCCTGCCTTTAATGATGTGTATGAGTATATGGGAGTTAAAACATTTAAGTATGGTGGAAATGCCTATGGAATTAAAGTTAACCGTGATTCATCATTTGAGATAACACCGTCTAGTGGTACAGTTTCAATGAAGCTTCATTATACTCCTGAAAGATTCAAATCGGTAAGCTATACTTTAACTATCACAAAAACTGACGGAACTGTAAGTAACAAAGTCGTTTCTCCGGATGCGAATGGTGTTATATACTTAAACATAAGCCAAAGTCGAGTATCAAGTGTTAAATTGACTCCTAATCTATAAAATTATTGCAGACTATCATTGCATTTATTTGCTTGATAGTCTGTTTTTTGAAAGAAGGATAAAAGATAATATATCAGCCTAATAATGCATAACAAAAAATAAAGAATCCGATCACATATTTACAATAAAAAGATATCCAAAAGGAAGTATGTAAATTTTTTTCTTTTTTGGCGGTTTGACGATTGACAAAAGTAAAAAAATTTGGTATAATTCGGACAATGATTTTAATGTATTAAAATAATGGGCAAGAGTAAACTTTTGGAGAAATTTTAAATTTAAATTTCTCGTTAAAATATGCATTAATACATAAAAAAGTATTGGGAGGAACACGTTATGCTGAACAAAAATAAAGCTCAAATTTTTGGCACTAAACGTGATACTGCATTCTGTTTGGATGCGGTGGATTTTTTGGCGACCAATGACGCTTTTTCCTCTTTTGACTTCTCTGAATGCTTTATTTTTCCCGGCTTTTGCGATGTGCATGTTCATTTTCGCGAGCCGGGTTTTTTGTATAAAGAAACCATTCTTTCAGGCTCCAATGCAGCGGCTCATGGCGGATATACTGCTGTTTGCACAATGCCCAATTTGAAACCCGTTCCTGACTGTGTTGAAACGTTAATGCCACAGCTTGAAGCTATAAAAAAAGATGCTGTTATTAACGTTTATCCTTACGGTTCAATAACCAAAGGTCAAAAAGGCGAGGAATTATCGGATTTCGATGGAATGAATAATTACGTTATAGCTTTTTCAGATGATGGCAGGGGAGTTCAAAATGAAAGTATGATGCTTTCCGCTATGGAAAAAGCGAAAAAGCTGAACAAAATTATTGTAGCTCATTGCGAAGTTAATGATTTGCTTAAAGGCGGATATATTCATGACGGAGAATACGCGAAAGCAAATGGTCATAAGGGTATTTGTTCTGAAAGTGAATTCTTACAAATAGAACGTGATTTGTATTTAGCTGAAAAGACAGGTTGTAAATATCATGTCTGTCATGTATCTGCCAAAGAAAGTGTTGATTTAATAAGAAAAGCTAAAAGCAAAGGTATAGATGTTACCTGTGAAACTGCTCCTCACTATTTGATACTTGACGATAGCGATTTGCAGGAAAACGGAAGATTTAAAATGAATCCACCGTTGCGGAGCAAGACTGATAAAGAAGCTTTGATAGAAGGAATTATTGATGGTACTATTGACATGATTGCCACAGACCATGCTCCTCATTCGGTTGAAGAAAAATCCAAAGGTCTTTCTTCAAGTGCTTTTGGTATTGTTGGCATAGAAACCGCTCTTCCTCTCATGTATACTTATTTTATCAAAAAAGGTATTATCAGCGAGGACAAGCTGTTGGAGCTTTTAGCATATAATGCGAGAAATCGTTTTGGCATTCCTTTGAAGCTTGATTTTTCAGTATGGAATTTAAATGTTGAAGAGACAGTAGATACAAATTTATTTTTATCCAAAGGTAAAGCTACTCCT
>JAZRPU010000259.1:0-2449 GCA_045649365.1 Eubacteriales bacterium
CGCCCAAAAGCTCGATGTGTCTTCTTAAAATTTTAGCACAAATTGAATGGAACGTTCCTGCCCATACATGTTTGCTTGAATCACCTAATGTTACAGCTAATCTGTCTTTAATTTCGTTAGCCGCCTTATTTGTAAAAGTAATACATAACACTTCCCAAGGTGCAGGTGAATTCTTGACATATTTTTTTAGTCCACTACGTATTTCATCATTAGAACTTGCAAGAAGATTTTCAAGAAACTTTACATCATCAGAATTAGCTTCGATTTCCTCTTCATAAAGACTTCCAAAATAGCAAAGATATTCTACTCTGTTAACGAGAACAGTAGTTTTACCACTTCCCGCTCCAGCAATAACGAGCAAAGGTCCGTTTGAAGTAAAAACTGCTTCTCTTTGTTCGATATTTAATTTGTTGTAAATTTTTTCCAACAGATTTCTTTTAAGCTTGTTAAATGAAATCTGTTCGGCAGGTATGCAATCAATCATTTCTCAATGCCGTGGCATACGTATCGCATTTTGCGGATGTGCCGACGGTCCTTTCTGAAAATAAGTTTTAATATAAAAATAATAAATTTAATTGTTTTTCAAATCATTAGGGGAGGACTGTTTACTATTATTAATCTTTGTTTCTTCATTTTTTTGTTTAAAAACAGATTCCGACAGTTTTTTATATCCACTCCAGGCATGATATGCCTTTTCAACAATAAGAAGTAATCTCCAAATTCTGATAGAAAAAATCAATTCCGAATATATGTCTGCAGTTTGCGCATTAAAATCAGGAATAACCTCAACATAAACGTTTGCATTTTTCATTCCTTTTGCATTTGATGCAAACTGATGAATTGCCGCTCCGGCACTACATAAAAAGCCATATAATTCAGCAGTAATAGCGGCATCATTCGATGCTGCTAATGCTTTAAAATGAAATTTTTCCACTCTGAAGGACTTTACTATTTTACCAAATATTGTTTTAAATGAATCTATAAAGAAATTCAAGGAATTCTTGATTCCTGGAAAAGGTATTTTCTCTTTTACCTTCTTTTTACCTTTTTTAGAAGATTTTACTGTGCTTACTTCATAAGAATAATCTTCTGTTAGCTCTTTTTTTCGATACAAAAAAGGAATATTAATTATTCGTTTGTAAAATAAAATTTTAAAAGTAATTCTAACGTTACCATCAAAATAAAATACGACATAAATCTTTGTAGAAAGAACAAAAATTAAAAACGCTAAAAGAAATAAAACAATATAAAGAAATATATCCATGCTTAATCTTTTTCCTCTGCTTGAGAAGAATTATTTTCAATATTTTGTTCCGAATTATTTTGTTCCGAATTTTTGTTTTCTGATTTGTCGTCTTTTTCGTCAAGGTCTAAAGACATTTGTCCGTTATCAAGTGAATACTCTTCCGGTAAAACAGGTAATGAATCCAAAGAATCAAGACCAAATGATCTCAAAAAAGCTTCAGTTGTAGTAAATAATGCAGGCCGTCCCGGAGCGTCGAGATGACCACATTCAGTTATAAGTCCTTTATCCTCAAGACCTGAAACAATAGATGATGAATCAATTCCTCTTACGTGCTCGATAAATGATCTCGTTACAGGTTGATGATATGCGGTAATAGCAAGTACTTCTAAAGCTGCTTTTGAAAGGGGAGGAGCTTTTTTCATTTCAAGAAATCTTTTTACATATTCAGAAGCATCTTGTTTAGTGCAAAGCTGATATGCACCGTCTAACTTAATGAGAGATAAACCGCTATCGCTCTCCGATTTTATTCTTTCCAACGATTGAAGCTCTGCTTCCATTTCGTCAGGTGTGAGAGAAAAAATTTCGCAAAGTCTGTCAAAATGAACAGGGTTTCCGCTAACAAATAAAACAGCTTCTATTTTCCCTTCGTATGCCATCGAATGCATTCCTTTCTTGAAATTTACAAAATTACTCTTCGTTAACTTCTGAAACGTGAATTATCACGTCTTCACCTTTTTTTATTATATAAGCAATACCAAGTCGAATAATATCCAGCAAAGCAAGAAAAATAGCTATAATTTCATTATTCGATTCGGAATTTTCAAACAAATCATAAAACTCAACAGATTTTTGTTTATTTAAACGTTTACACAAAAGTACAGTTTTCGATTCAACTGTGTGATATCGTTCTTTTTCTATCTTATCAAAAAATACTTCTTTTTCATCACGATATGTTTCTACAGATTTTCTCAAGGTCATACGCTCAAAAGCATCTCTCAATAAAGACAATGCCAATTTTCCTGTATAAACACCATCAGTTGGCTCTGGCTCTTTTGGATATCTGTTGAAATACAGTTCTAAACGTTTTGATAGCATTTCGCTTGCGAGTTTTGCATGTTTATGAGCCAAAAGATTATCAACAAGTTCAGCGCGAGGGTCAGGCTCTTTTTCATCTCTGGGAAGAAGCATTTTTGATTTTATCAA
>JAZRPU010000260.1:0-7134 GCA_045649365.1 Eubacteriales bacterium
GATCAACTCCTTGGCCCACAGAACGACATGGCTACGATCCGACTTATAGCTCATTCGATCAAAATGAAACAACGGAATATTGTTTAATTTGATAAAAGACCATTCTGATATCAAAGAAACGTAATCCTCTGTCTTGCTATCGGAAAGAATACTATCGGGACAGAGCATAGTTTCAACTGCATTTTTCAGCTTTTCCATGTCCCAATTACAGTCAATTGCAATAGCACCGAGAATTGATTCGAACAAATCTTCTTTAACGGAATTTTCCTCTCTGATATTTTGCTGAATATCTCCGCTTCCCATTAAAAGAAAGCTTGAAATTTTAAGGGTGTCAATGCGGTTTGCCAACGTCTTTTTTTGAACTAACAGCTTTTTGATTTCGGTCAGCTTTGCTTCTGAATGGTCAGAAACAAAGACGTTTTCTTCGGGGAAGCTGTTTTTTTTAACTTCATGATAAAAAGTGTTTTTGAAGCTCGGAGAGAATTTCTTGTAAAGTCCATCAGCGTTACTATTTTGTGTTATCAAAAGCTTAACAACGAAAAAGTCTAAAACTTTATCACCGATAAATTCCAGAATCTCGTTGTTTTCTCCTCCGTTTTCTTCAGAATAGGAGCGCCTTGTGAATGCTTGTTTCAATAATTCGGGATTATTGAACACATAGCCAATTTGGCTTTGGACAAATTTCAAATTGTTTTCTTGCATAATAAAATCCTTTCAATAAATTTTTTGTAAAAATATTTACTAAAAGGCATAATTATATCCGACAAAAAACACTATCCCTGCTCATCAAGATAGGAAATGTCGGACAATATAGATTAAATATAACTCTTTGTTTTCGGGTATTTACAGATGTTCACTTGCATAAACAAAAATAAATGCACAGAAACAATGTTTTAAATTTAAAATATCACGCCCTTGAGTGATTTTATTATACTATATTTGGTTTTTTTGTCAAGTATATCTGGATTTTTTGCTTGTTACAGTTTGAAAAACGCTTTATTTCTTTATATGACTACTTGAAATGTGGAAAAAAGTATGATATAATTTTAAAAAATAATCTGTATATGCAGATGAGAAAGGAGATAATTAATATGTTTGTATATAGCGAGGTAATCAGAAGCTGAACTGAATAGGGGCAAAGACAGAAACCAAGGGGTATTTGTACCTCTTTTGTTGTCGCGCCATTTTTTAATAACCTGATATTTGTTACAAACACACTCAGGTGTGTTATTTTTATGCCCTTTTTTCAGTTGTAGTGTTTTAAACATACCAATAAAACAACTCGATGGAGGACAAAAAATGAATTTGAAAATATATGGCTTTGATAAACAGCTTTATAAGAATTATGACGGACTTACTGCAAGAGTTATTGCAGTACATAAAGGAAGATATAAATTGATTTGCGAATACGGTGAATGTTATGGCAGATTAAAAACAAAAGAATACTATGTGGACACGGAGGGCTTTCCGACAGCAGGAGATTTTGTTGTTATAAAGTACAGTTCTTTAGGTGACAGCCTGATAGTAAAAACGCTTCCAAGACGAACTTTTTTCATGAGAAAAGACCCAAATCCAAACAAACGGGAGCAAGCTGTTGCGGCAAATTTTGATTATGTGTTTATAATGCAATCTCTTAATCATGACTTTAATCACAAAAGACTGGAACGATATCTGACACTTGCATGGCAATCGGGAGCGCAACCTGTTATTATTTTATCGAAAGCAGATTTGCTTGAAGATATAAGCGACAAGATAAAAACAGCAGAGCTTTATTCCATGGGTGTTCCCGTTCATGCTATCAGCTCTCAAACGGGATATGGAATAAACGAGCTTGAAAAATATCTGATGCCTGAAAAGACAGTAGTTTTTCTCGGCTCATCGGGTGTGGGAAAATCGAGTCTTGTTAATGCGCTGGCGGGGGAGGATATTATGACAACAAGTGAAATTCGTGAGGATGACAGTAAAGGGCGTCACACAACCACTCACCGTGAGCTGATAATGTTAAAAAACGGTGCAATGATAATTGATACCCCCGGTATGCGTTCTCTTGGAATGTGGGACGTAAGCGGTGGTATTGAAAACGCTTTTGCCGACGTAGAACGTTTCTTTGGATGTTGTAGGTTCACCGACTGCCGACATGAAAGCGAGCCCGGTTGCGCTATAAAAGCGGCTATAGAATCAGGCGAGCTTACTCGTGAACGCTTTGAAAGTTATCTTGCTTTGAAAAAAGAAGCGAGATATTTAGATGACAAAGAAGCATTTCTTCGGGATAAGAAAGAGTGGCACAAAGCTTTGTCAAAAGGAACGCGCATGTTAAAAAAGAACAACCCAAAATATAAGTCATAAGGAGTGATAAGAAATGGAAAGAATTATAAAAGTCGTATCAGAAAATGAGTTAAATGAAACGTTGGATTTTGTTGAAAAAGTTTTTACAGATTCTGAAAATGAAGAAAACGGGCGATTAGTTCGTAATCTTTTATCAGAAATTCGCTCCAAAGAATATTACGTTCCCCAATTGGATTTGATTATGGTCAATGAAAAAAATGAAATAATAGGGCACGTATTGTTTTCACGTTTTCACATTGAAGGAAAATACGATAATGAATTATTATTACTCAGTCCTGTATCTGTAAAAACTGAACTTCAACGTCAGCATATTTCTAAAGAGCTTATTGAATATGGGCTTGAAAAAGCGAAGAAAATGGGCTACAAGCTTTGTATGGTTGAAGGTAATCCCTTGAATTATCGTTCAAGAGGCTTTGTTACCTCCGCTGATTTTGGAATATATGCAGATGAAAGCGTGGGATTACCTCATCCCGATTGCCTTATGATTCAAGAGCTTGTGGAGGGTGCATTGAAAAACGTTCATGGTTATATAAATTATGAAATGTATGAATCTCTCCGATAATCCAGAGTGATTTTCTTGAAAAGCAAATAATTTGTTATTACTTAAAAACCCGTATAAAAGCGGGTTTTTAAGTAAGGCTTACCAACGTTATAGATGAACGTGAATGTTTAAATACAAAAGCTTATTATATAGAAAAGTCATTTTTAAATATTAAGAATTGAAAAAGAGCCGTGTTTTCAAGGTTATATGTTGTGAGATTGTAAAATGTGCTATTATTATTTTGTTTAGTGTAATGACTTTGGAGAAATAAGATGTTATAATACTGTCGGAGGTGAAAATTATGATGTATTCTGATAAGCTCATCAAAATAACCAATAAGCTTTGCGAAAGCGAGGATATGTATTCACTTGTTTTGCTTTCGGCGAAGTCATTGACTATTATGTTAAGCGGATACCGTTGTTTTTTAGACGGGAAATATATAGTTTGTCTTAATTGCAATGATAAATTGTCCGTTCATAGCGGACATTATGAAGCAGAAAATTTGAGCTTTCGCCCATATTTTTATAACATAAATCTTAATCATTACATTATAGGCACTGATTTTTACAATGAAAACCGTGAAAAATACGGTTATCCTGATTTTCGCCTTTTCAGAATGAGAGATAACGATTATTTTGGTATTATCCCAATTTCTGATGAAGAATATAATACAGCATCTCTTTATTTTGACCAAGCAAATCGCAATATTGCAGACCACGTTGGTGACGGTATGTGGTCTTGCAGAACAAGGGCTGACGTAATTTCGATATTACGTATTGCCGAGGGTGCATATTTAGGGAAGAAAAGCGGATTGGAAAACGAAATCGTAAGATATATTTACGATAATATCCATAAGGAAATAAACCTTGAGATTTTATGCGAGAAATTTGGAACTAATCGTACCTCTTTGTCAAATCTCATGAAAGAAAAAACGGGAATGCCTCCAATGAAATTTATTTTGGAAACCCGCCTTACACAAAGCTGTCAGGTTTTGCTTTTTACAGAAATTCCTGTTAATGAAATCTCTCAAATGTATGGTTTTTCTGATGTGAACTATTATATACGCTCTTTCAAAAAACGCTTTGGGAAAACCCCCATGCAGTATCGTAATAACGGAGTAAGTGAACGAAAACGAGATAAGGAAATATTCAAAATTTATAGCGAAAAGCCTGAAATGACCGTAAAGGAGTTTTGCGATTATTATAAAAAAGGTCTTGGCAGAGCTATTATTAGGCTTAAACAGCAAAATGACAAAAATCCATTTAAAAAAAGCGTTTTTTGAATGTATGTTTGAGGAAAATTATCGCACTTTGAATTTTTATGAAAAAGAAATTATAGATATTTTCGATGATGAAACGTTCAAGGCGGAAATCGAGGAAAAGCTTCTTGATATAGTGAGAACGGAGTGTGCATTTAAACCAATTCCACTTCTTATTCTCATGGGAAAGCGAAACGAAGTTGAAGAAATGATAGAAAACTACTATAAATCCTCTTATCTGGAGCTAACTCAATATACTAAAAAAACATGGGATGGGGAAAAATATCCGCCATGTTCTCGTAGATTTATGAGCGCGTCAACAATTTTGGGAAGATATCTCAAGGTTGGTGACAAACGAATTAAAGAGATACTTTCTGATATTGCAGATTTATACGAATATTCAGAATTTCCCGTTATTCCCACGTATCAAAACCCATTGTTTCAAATTTGGGATGGAGTTGGCAGAAAACATTTCTTTATGATTCTTGATGAGGTAGCAAAAGAACATAAACACGGCAAAAAAATTGATATAAGAAATGAAATTGTTGATATTTGCGAAGGGGAAATCTCTGATGATGTTTTATTTCCTACTACGTGTGAAAATTTCAATCTTGCCGATGAAATAATAAAATCTGGTAACCGCAGATATGATTTGTTTGATTTATGGTATAAAACTAAAGACGAGGAAACGATAAAACGAGTAGCAAAAGCAGCTATAGAAGAAACTGATGAAAGCCGAAAAGCAGAGCTTCTTTCATATTTTGCCATACCAATTTGTCCTGAAGAGCTACCAAAGAAATTCCCTTTTGATATAACGCCTCTTGTTTCGTGGCTGGAGAAAGAAAACTACCTCATAAATGAAGAAGACCAATTTGATGCAACCCATTATATATTGGATATTCTAATGTATAACCGTCAGGATATTTGCCGAAAGGTTGGGCTTAAAATGTTTTATGACGAGAGATTTTCGAGCGGTGAAGGGCGTTCTTTCGCTGTCGAAATTCGTTTTGGTATGAATTATAACGAAGCAGAGGACAAAGACGATTTTATTGCCCTTTTCCATTCACCCAACAAAGATGACAGAATCATTGCTGCTGAAATTTTGAAGAGAAATATTCGTTTTGGGGTTGAAGGGTTGCCTTTGGAGATGATACCTTTGGCACTTGAAAGAGCTCATAGTCATGCAAGACATGATTTTTGTGAACTGCTCATAGATAAAGGTTTTTTCCCCGATGAATTAAAAGAAGAATTTCTTTATGATTGCGACATTCGTACAAGAGAAATGTTTTTGAAAACTAAAAAGCCTAAAAAACAACCGTATAACGTGTTTTTAAAACCACCCAAAATGCCGGAAGAATAAAAAGCTATTGCAAAGCACATATCTTTATGTTATTGTAAAAATATAAAAAGGTTTTCTTGTGAAAAACATATTTTAAAGGGAGATAGAAAACAATTTTGTTTGACTCATTGTTGTTTGTGGAGAAAAATGAACGAAGCAAAATATATAAGCGGTATTTTATTTGATAATAATTTAAAAAATGACTCATATTTATGTAAGCTTCCTGTAATTAAATATTTATCCAATAATATAAACTTGAATTTTTCGTCCAACGTTACCTTTTTTGTGGGGGAGAATGGAACAGGAAAATCAACCTTGCTTGAAGCAATAGCTGTAGCTTTTGGATTTAATGCAGAGGGGGGAACAAAAAATTTCAATTTTTCAACAAATAAAACTCATTCTGAACTTTTTGAGCATATAACACTTATAAATAAAGCACACGCCAAAGACGGATTCTTTCTCCGCGCTGAAAGTTTTTATAACTTGGCTACCAATATAGAAGAAATGGATAAAGCCTTCTCCTTTGGTCCGCCCATAATAAAAAGCTATGGCGGAGTTTCTTTGCATAACCAATCTCACGGCGAGAGCTTTTTGTCTATTGTTCAAAACCGTTTTGGTGGAAAAGGGCTTTATATTTTTGACGAACCTGAATCCGCTTTATCTCCAATGCGACTGTTGACCTTGATGTTGGAAATTGACAGACTTTTAAAAAAGGATTCTCAATTTATTATTGCAACCCATTCTCCAATGCTTATGGCTTTTCCCGGTGCTGAAATTCTTGAATTTTCCGCGTGCGGAATTAAAAGGGTAGGGTATCGAGATACAGAGCATTATAAAATAACAAAACAATTTTTAGAAAATCCCGAAAAAATGTTTCACTATTTGCTTCGTGAAAACGACTGAAAATATCGCTTAAAGGAATAATATGACTAAAAAAGAATTTAAAAGATTAATGCAACAAGGACTTGGACGATGCAATATTGTTCTTCAGACATCAGAAAAAATCGAAAAATACAAAGACGTTGTTCTTTGGGGATGCTTGCATAATCTGTCCTTTGACACACAATGTGAGGGAACAAGAGCAGATTACGTTTATAAGCTGACGGAATATTTTAGTGACGAGGAATATTTTTTAAATCCAATTGTTGAAGCTTATGAAAAATATAAATCAAAAGACCAGTGGGAGTTTCATCATCTGACTTGGCTTTTGCAATGTTTTGCAGCATGTGGAAATGAAATAGCCCTTGATGCTTTGCGCAAAAAATATAAATTTTTGCTTTCTCGAATTATAAATAAACGTTCTTTCAGAGGTTATGATTTTGAACGTGATTATTTTGAAGCCATTTGTTTTTCTCTCAAAGCCTTGGGCGGAATTGATGAAATGCTTAAAATTGCTTCCGATATGGGCGAGCTGTTCGAAAAGAATCCCAATTATTCAGTGAGCGACTTTGATTGGTTTTGCGACCAAATGAGTGATGGTTTTGGCAAAAGGAAGCTAAACTCAATATTAAAACTTGAAGCTGAAAAATCAAAGTATATTAAAATTTTTCATGAGAATTACACGAAAGCTTTATCAGAGCTTCAAAGCTTTATAAGACCGCTGAAAGAGCCACTTACTGCCTTTGATATGAAAAAAGAGATAGACGAAAA
>JAZRPU010000261.1:0-1467 GCA_045649365.1 Eubacteriales bacterium
ATTTAGAGGAAACAATAGTCGATTCCACTTGTTCTGAAAAAGGATACACAGTTTACAAATGTGTTTGCGGAGAAAGCTATAAAGATAATTATAAGCTTTTATCCGCCCACATTTATAAAGAAACCGTTGTTGCTCCGTCTTGCGAAAAGGAAGGCTATACTTTGTATGAATGCACAACGTGCAATGACTCCTATAAAGATAATTTCACCATAGGAAGTCATGATTATTCATCGGAAGTAATTCCCGCTACTTGCGAATCAAAAGGCTACACTTTACACAAATGCCAATTCTGCAAATCCTCATATAAAGATTCTGAAACAAAAAAGCTTGACCACAACTACGAAAAAAACGTTATTTTACCCACTGTTTGTGAGCAAGGGTACACAAAATACGTTTGCTCTCTTTGTAAAAGCTCATATAAAGAAAACTACACGGATTATAACTCTATTTGTCCAAATGCTTATGCAAACAACAAAGAAGTTCTTGCTATGGGTATCGACGTTTCAAAATGGAATCACAGAACGGATTCAAGCGGAAACTATCTTCCTTTGGATTGGGTATCCATAAAAAAAGCGGGAGTTGATTTTGTTATTCTCAAAGCCGGCTCTACAAAAGGTGCAGACCCTGTTTTTGAAATGAATTACAAAGGCGCTAAAGAAGCGGGACTTGACGTTGGAGCATATTATTATACATACGCTTTAAATCCCGAAGAAGCCACGAAAGATGCAGAAGATTTTATTTCCTTAATCAAGGGAAAAAAATTTGAATATCCTCTTTATATGGATTTTGAAGATTCATCGCAAAGAAACATTCCTTCAAAAACCAAAACGGAAATGATTAAAAATTTCGCCTCAACTCTTCAGAAATCGGGCTATTATGCAGGAATTTATACGGGATATTATTGGATGAATCCCAGATTCGACATTCTTGAAGCAGACGTTGTTATTGACATGCTGGATTTATGGTTTGCTCATATTGATTCTGCAGAATCTGTAAGCGTTGATACTGTTTATAAATGGTCGTCCGAAAACAATTTGGGGCATGCTGAATTTGGTATGTGGCAATATGCCCACAAGGGCGTTTTCGATTTTATTAATAACGAACATTTCGATTTTAATTATGCATACAAAGACTATCCTTCCATAATAAAAAAATTAGGGCTTAACGGTTATGAAGATTACGTTCCTCAAACGGAATACGTTTGGATAAAAGTAAAAAATCTGAATGTTAGAAGCTATTGGGATACGTCGGTTTCGAGTAATATTATTGATATTGCTCATAAGGGCGATAAATTTGAAATCATTGAAAAAACGAAAGAATACGTTAAAATAAATTATAATGGCACTCCCGCTTATATCAGCGGAGATAATGAGCATATTTCCTTTACTGAAGTTTAAAAAAAGGCTGTAAAAAAACATCACTCGTTTTTTTACAGCCTTTTACTTTGTACTTATTATCAACGACTTG
>JAZRPU010000262.1:0-3743 GCA_045649365.1 Eubacteriales bacterium
AACACTAGAATTTTTTGATTTTATTCGTGATTCTTCGGGGGAAGAAGTTGTTGCAGACATTGCAATTTCTGATGAAGATTTCCAACGTATTGAATTGCATTCCGCTGCAATTGAAGTTGCAACAATCATTGTGGAATCGGCAATTTTCAATATTGCGATTGGTATTGTTTCTGCATTCCTGTATGATCTCATTAAGAAATACCGTCGCACACCAGAAGAGACTTCTGCAAAAGTGAAAATTATTACCAAGGAAACTAAAACCAAAAAGAGCAAAATGATTACCTATGAAGGACCAGTATCCGGCGTGAAAGATGCATTGGATCAAGCGGCAAAAAATTTGTTTTCAGAAGGTCGCGAAAATGACGACTAAAGAAATTGAAAATTATTTGTCTGAAAAAAATGATCATTTAGACAGTGATATTGGTGAACAAATAGAAAACTTTCGTCTTCGGGCAATTACTGACCAAAATGAAACTCAAGCAAATTACTTTTGGTGTTTAGGGCAAATATATAAAATACAAAAAGGATTTGTTTCTGCAATACAAGCTTTGAAAGACCAAAAGTATGAAGATGCGTGGCTTGCCTTTGATCATATTGACATTGCGTTAAGCAATTTGGAAGGCAATTTTGATATAGAACAGGATAACGATAGATACCATTTAGTGTTTATTGGAAGAATGATAAAGGAGTATCAAAAACTTTTTCCGTATCATTACTTTTTCAGTAGAGAAAATATTATAAAAGCTGAAAAATGTACAATTTGCGGTCAACCAATATCCCTCCGTCGTCCTTGTCCACATAAAGTTGGTAAACTTTATATGGGCGAGTTGTGCTTGAGAGAAGTAACTGATATGGAGCTTAAGTCGGTTAGCCTTGTTACAGATCCATTTGATAAATATGCATTCGTAAAACTAGAGGGTAAAGAGTACAACTATGGCATGCTGGAACAATTGATGCCAGAAATAAATAGTCCTTATGACGATTTCTATATTGAGACAATTAAAGTAAAGAAACCGGAATTCAAAACCATCGCTCGGAATTCAAAATGCCCATGCGGTTCTGGCAAAAAATATAAAAGATGCCACTGTGGAAAAGCCGATGAAATGATGGACCATCACATAATAAATATGGAAAAAACAATAGCTCAAAAAAACAAGTTTGTCGGGTATTTTGATACATGGAAATAAATTGACTTTCACGCTTAATTTGATGAACGAATCAAACGTGAAAGTGCAATTCATTTTAGTAATTTGAGGTTTTTTGTTTTAGTGATTTGAGGTTTTTAGCTTAAGCAATTTGAATTTATTCGAGTTGCTCTGAATAGGAATTTTTTACTATTGATTTTTTTGAAAAAATGCGCTATAATTAGATGTGTTAACTGACTATTTCCAAAACTAATTTGTGAGTTTTTTTCGGCGTCATCATCAAATTGAGATCTGTGAGACACCTGATTTTGAAGTACACAAAAAGTACACAGCAGTTTTTCATTTAACAAAAACCGCGTTAGATATGAAGAATTTCTGATGTAATCCAAATGAAACCAACCGTCTACTATTTGAAGAACGAGTCTTAAAATAGAGTGGGAATAATGCTAATGCTTCTACCATAGATAAGTAAAAGAATAATCTAAAAATGGAATAAATTAAAGCTCCAATATTGTGCATAACATGTTGGAGCTTTATATATCGAATATATATTTTTTGAAAGTTAAAATATTTTATTTATTTCTAAATGAAATCATTTATCATAATTTACGTTTTAGTGTTTGTTTGAAACTATCTATAAATTTAAAGTATATTTTTGATTCCTAATAAAGAAGATACTTGATATGTTGGATTGATATCATTTTTTATCGTTTTTTTCTTTGGATTATAAAAGCATGTTTGCAATCCCGAATTGATGCCTCCAGCCATGTCAGAGGAGAGAGAATCACCGATAATCATAATTTCATTTGAAAGAATTTTTTGTTTTGTTTTTTTATTTAAGCGTTCTATACAAATATTAAAAAACTCTTCAGAGGGTTTTGAGCTTCCAATTTCTTCAGAAATAAAAAAATCATAAAAATATGGAAGCAATCCACTTATTTTTAGTCTGTTAATTTGCTGATGATATGGCCCATTACTTGCAGCACAAAGAATATATTTTTCTTTTAAATAATCCAATAACTCAATTGCACCATCGATGATAATTGCACTATTTAATAAGCATTCACGAAAATATCTTTCAAAAATAATTCCGTCAAAATCAATTCCTAACTGTTTAAATATCATATTCCAACGAATTTTCTTTAAATCTTCCAACGTTATAATTCCAGTTTCAAGCTGTTGCCAAAGACTTGTGTTAATTTGATTAAAAACATTGAACATATCGTCTTTATATGTTCCGAGATTGAATTTTTTAAATCCACTCTTCATTGTTTCAATGACAAATCCATCAAAGCTTAAAAGAGTATTGTCTATATCTAATAGAATTACTTTAATCATACATTCTCCATTAAATTTATAATTAATAATTTATTTTATAATAAAGTATCAAATTTCAATTTCATACTTGTAGTCAATAAGTATGTAGTTTAATTTGTTTTCTTTTACCTTTAAGAGAATGTTTTTGTTATCTTCTAAAATACTTTCTAATGTGCACCAATCATCATCAATTCTTTTTTCTATAATGCTTGCAAATTTTTTTATATCAGAAAAATTCTCTTTTATATATTGTTCGCCCATAACAAGACAATAATATTTAATGTTTTTGAGATACTCGCTGTTAAAATCGTTTTTCCAGTCAAAAGGAATATAACATCCTTCAATAATTAAATTTTGATTGTTTTCTATTGCTGTTTTAATTATTTCACGAACTATTGGCCATAAATAGTTAGTTAAATCTGTATCATCACTCATTGGAGTCAGAGTTGTGTTTCCGCTACGAATCAGACCCATTTTTAAATGATCAATTGAAAGATAAGGAAATTTATATTTTTCGAGAAGTTTTTGCGCGAGAAGCGTTTTGCCAACGTGTGATGCCCCTGTAATTAAAATTATCATATAATTCATTCCTTTTGTGTTTTTTAAAATTATATAATTTTTTTCTTGAAAAGTAAAGCATTTTCTAAAAAAATAATTTTAATATCTTGTTTTTTGTTTTTAAATATGATAATATCATAAAAAATATTTTTATATAACGCTTATGCTCTTATTTGTCATTTTCGTTATGGAAAGGTTATATTATGATTTCTTTTTGAAAGTAAGATTTCATATAAAGGTTTATTTATGCAGTCTTTTGGAATGTCAATGCTATGGTTTTGGATTTGTTATATACTTGTTACTGTAGTTGGTATTTTACATACAATTTTTAATATATACGTTTTAAAGATGAAGCCAATGGATGAAAATAGCATGGGGGAAGGATATGAAAAAACAAAACCGTGGCATCCGCTTTATAATATAATTTTATTTTCTATCTTTGGTTGGCTTTATATAAATGGGATTGCTTCTCCGTCTATTTTTGATGCAATAATAACAGGATGTATATGGTCTGGAATTTGCATTGTTTTTGATGTTTTTGGATGGGTGATTATAAAACATCCTTGGAGTTTAACTTTTAAACAATTCTACGTTGAATATCAGCCTTGGATTACTTTGATTTATATTTCAATTTTTCTCGGACCTATTGTTGGATATTTATTTTCATTGATTTAGTTTAAAAGAAAATTTAAAAAATAGAAATATCGAAAAAAGCTTTATAAA
>JAZRPU010000263.1:0-4245 GCA_045649365.1 Eubacteriales bacterium
TTATATAAAAATAATAAAAGCTTAACTAAAAAGTCAAGCTTTTAAAAACGAAATTCTTCAATACACAAGTTTTAAAACGTCACCTATATCACTAACGATATATTCTGCACTTGAAATGTTTGTTTTTGTTGTTATAAGACATCCTGTCATTCCCGCGTTCACACCCGCTAATACGTCTATTTCACGGTCTCCTATCATTAATGATTTTTTGACATCGAGATTATATTTTTCAGACAGATGAAGCAATGCATCAGGATTTGGCTTCAATGGAAATTTATCATCGGCAGTTATAAATCCACTAAAATATTTCATGAACTCAAATTTTTCAAGATAATAAAACGTAGATTCTTTAGCTCTATGAGTATATATATAATTCTTTTTTCCACTTTCGACAACAGCTTTTAAAACTTCTTCAGTACGCTCAAAAGGAACAACTTTCGGTTGAAGCTCATAATCTCTTTCGTATCCTCTAAATTCAATTATTTGCTCTTGAGTCAAGTTAAAAACCTCATAAGCTGTTTTATAATCGATTTCCAAAGCATCTCTCATTTCTTTTGCAGTGCCTTTTATTCCATGGATTTTTGCCATTTTTACCATAGACGCTGTTATGTGAGGATAGCTATCAAAAATCGTACCATCAAAATCCCATATAAAAGTATTATACATATCTATATTCAGCTTATTACAAGCCTAACCTTTCAAAAAATTCAGCTTCATCGATAATTGGAATTCCAAGAGATTCAGCCTTTGTTAACTTACTTCCTGCAGATTCTCCGCAGAGAACAAATGACGTTTTTTTAGAAACTGATGAAGAACATTTACCACCGTTATTTATGACAAGCTCTTCTGCCTCTGAACGCTTTAAAGTAGGTAATGTTCCCGTTATAACAACAGTCATTCCAGCCAGAGCATCACCAGTAATTTGAGTTTTACTCTCCATAACCACTCCAAACTCGTTCAAACGTTCAATCAACATTTTGTTTTTAGGCACAGAGAAAAACTCAATAACGCTTTCAGCACTAATCAGTCCGATATCATCAACAGAACACAACTCTTCCACGGTGGAATTCATTATATTCTCCATACTTCCAAAATGATTCGCCAAAGCCGATGCGGCTTTCTCGCCTATATGACGAATACCCAATGCAAAAATAAGTTTTCCAAGTCCAGCTTCTTTCGACTTTTCAATAGCCTTTATAATGTTAGAAGCGCTTTTCTCACCCATTCTTTCCAGATTAGCAATATCTTCCACCCTCAAGGAATATAAATCAGAAACGTTTTTTATAAGTCCATTCTCTAAAAACGACAAAATAACGCTTTCTCCAAGAGTTTCTATATTCATAGCGTCTCTTGAGGCATAGTGACAAATATTTCTATGAAGCTGTGCAGGACATTCCAAATTAATACAACGAATTGCAGCTTCTCCATCTTCTCTCAACACATCACCACCACAAGCGGGACATACCTTTGGAAACTCATACTCCTTTGTATTGTCAGGTCTTTTAGATAGATTAACTCCCACAACTTCGGGAATTATATCACCAGCTTTACGAACTATTATTGTATCACCTATTCTTATATCCTTTTGCTTAATATAATCAATATTATGAAGAGTTGCTCTTGAAACTTTAGTACCCGCCAAGCGAACAGTATTAAATTCAGCATTAGGCGTTAATACGCCCGTTCTTCCCACTTTTATTGATATAGAATCCAAAACTGTTTCAGCGGTTTCGGGTGGATATTTAAAAGCGACTGCCCATCGTGGAGCAGAGGTGGTTGAACCTAAATTTTCTCTCATGCCAAAGTCATTGACTTTAACAACAGCCCCGTCGATATCAGAAACAAAAGATTTTCTTTTTTCTCCCAATTCCATTATTTTTTCAGAAACATCAGATATATTGCTAAAAACACATCTTTCGGGAGAAACCTTGAATCCACATTTTTGCAAATAATCCAAAGAATTCTTATGATTCGTTGCTACAGATTCAGACGAATACTGAAGATTAAAAACAAACAAATCAAGCTTTCTTGATGCACAAATAGTGGGGTCAAGCTGTCTTAATGAGCCCGCTGCCGCATTTCTTGGATTAGCAAAAATTTTTTCACCGTTTTCTTCTCTTGAATTATTCAAAAGAGCAAAGTTTTCTTTAGACATATAAACTTCACCGCGGACAACAAGGCGTTCAACGTCGGTGTTGATTTTCAAAGGCAAAGACGATATTGTTCGCAAATTAGAAGTAACATCTTCTCCGAAATCTCCATCACCGCGAGTTGCTCCACGAGTAAAAATACCATTTATATATTCCAAAGAAACAGACAATCCATCAATTTTATATTCAACGACATACTCAGCGTTGGGATATACACTTTTAACTCTGGTGTCAAAAGCCTCTAACTCCGATATTGAAAAAACATCGGAGATACTTCCCATGGGAAATTCATGCTTCACTTTTTCAAATCGTGTTGCAACAGCCCCGCCGACGCGGTGAGTTGGAGATGTGGGAGAAACCAATTCAGGAAATTCCGCCTCTAACTCCTGCAACTGTCTGAACATCAAATCATATTCATTGTCTGAAATTTCAGGAGAATCTTCTTCGTAATACTTTTTAGAATGATACTCCAATAACTCGCTTAATCTTTTTATTTCTTCTTTAGCAAGGTTTATATCCATAAATATATTCCCGTTCTTATTTTTTACGATTATCAGCTATAACGCACACCCAATCATTTTTTTCTTTCACTTCCAGAACATCAAAACCATTATCAGAAAGGGCATTTAATACTTTTTCTTTTCTTTCGGATATTATTCCCGAACAAACGATTTTACCCAAAAGTGATTTTGAAATCATAGGTAACATTTCACAAACAATATCAGCGACAATATTTATTAAAACGATATCATAGATTTTTTCATCAGGAAGAATCATTTCCTTAAACTTTCCACCATCAAGAACGTTGCCCCAATATATCTTAAAGGAATCGCTGAAAACACCGTTTTTCTTTGCATTTTCTGTGGCAATTCTGGCGGAATTTTCTTCGATATCAACCGCAGTTATTGATTTTGCACCAAGCATGGATGCGCCGATTCCCAAAATGCCACTTCCACAGCCCATGTCAAGAACTCTTTTTTCTTCAACACCAACAGTTTCCACAGCTTCAAGACAAAGAGCGGTTGTTTCATGCTGACCTGTACCGAAAGAAGATTCTGGATCAATATCAATAATATATCTTCCATCGGGTTCATATTCTTCCCAAGTAGGCTTTACTACAAATTTTTCACCGATAATCAAAGGATGAAAATATTGTTTCCAATTATTTGCCCAATCTTCATCATCAAGAGTATTTATATCCATCACAAGAGTGCCCGAGCTTGCATCCGCTGTTTTCTTATACTCTTCAAGCAATTTTTTCAAGGTAGAGATTCTTTCATCCCCCTGTATCCCTTCCTCGATATACGCCTTAATAAGCGTTTCACCTTCAGCTCTGCCCATTAATGAATCATCTATATAATCAAATGGCACAGATTTATTTTCAAGTAAATCTTTGAAATCTTCAGGGTCTTCAACGGTATAAAGCGTTATATCAGAAGCAAGAAAAAGCCCTTGTATTATTTCTGATGCCTCTGATGTTGTATGAACTGTGACTTCTCTATATATCATATTTTCTCTCCTGACTTATTGTGTTTTGTAATGGATACGCCAATTCTTTCTCCCATTTTTACAATTGTTTCCACATTCTCTGATGAATTTTGAATAATATCAGAATCTATTTCACAAACCCCTTTTTTAAGCAGGAGAACAATTGTCGAGCCGCCAAATTCAAACATGCCTTTTTCAGCACCTCTGCTGAAATATCCTTCACCATGAAGGTTTTTGATTTTTCCAACAAGCATTGCACCTACTTCAATTTGAACAGCTTTTCCAAAGTTTTCAGTTTCAAGAACAGTATATTCTCTGCAATTCTTTTTATAAACATTATATTTATCTAAAACTATTGGGTTAACTGTATGCAAAACGCCATTAATAAATTTATTTTCAGATTTATGACACCAATCAAAATAGCAATATCTATGGTAGTCATCAACGCTTAATCTGAAAATAAGGCAAGTTCCGCCCATATATTCTTTTGCCAACGCTTCATTTTCAATAAGGTCAGCTACGGTATATACAGATTCTTTAATAAAGAAAACGCTATCTTCCTTTATATCATATACTGACAATCTGCCATCGCAAGGACATATAAGGG
>JAZRPU010000264.1:0-11802 GCA_045649365.1 Eubacteriales bacterium
GGCCTCCGACTTGATAACGTTGTTCTTACAGGAGGCCAGATTAACGGTAAATCGTGGAACACTAACACAATAAAAATTGAACAGGTGAATTAGCTAAAAAATATGTAGTATTATAGCGAGTTTTTAACGTTGAATTCTGTAAAAAAGATGTTGCAAAAGATTTGTATATATGCTAAAATGACTTTACGTTTAAGCGTGATTTAGCGTTAAGAAAAAATAGGTGGGAGAGCTTTTAGTGGATATAAAAGAATTAGAAAAAATATCAAAAGCATATAATGAAGCCTATGATCCTGAAGAGAGGGAAGTGTTTATATCTCTTGCCGCTAATCTTCATTATCCCACTGTGTTGATGAGCTGGAACGGAGTTATTATTTATAAAAATCGTAAGGCATCGGATATAAGAGGAAAATGGCGAGTAGGCGCAAGTATAAAAAACTATCTCGGCGACGAGCTTTTCAGAAACGTTATGACAACAAGAAAAGGGGAATATGTTGTTGCCGAATTTGAAGAAGATAAAATTGCAGTTTTGAGATTTTATGACCATTATTTTCTGATGTTTATGTCAGAATTTGAAACCAATGGAGCGCATATATACTCTCTTTACAGATATATCTCCAATATTCCCGAAAAGAACTTCTTTGTTAACCGAAAGCTTGTACCTAAAAATACGATTTCGGAAGAAAAACGCCTTGAATGTGAATCATTCAGAAGAAAGTTTAAGCATTTTTATAAAGAAATAAAAATATTCAGTTCCGGACCGCATTATCCGTATTCGAAAAAGGTGTTGGAAAAAGAGCATGACATAGTAGATGTGCTAATACATCTTGCCGAGTCAATAAATAACAAGCAAGTTAATTTTGGCTGTAAGTTCTCTTTGGAAAAACGATATGATTTCTTCGTTAATTGTTCTTCAAAAGATATAGGTGTTGTTTTTGGTATTTTAGTTTTTTTATCGTTGCAATGCTCATCAGCAAGAAAACCTGTCATACGATTTAATTTTGAGAAGAAAGAAAAACCATATTCTTGCCGTGTTTCTTTGTCTTTGAAAAGTGATATGACACAGGAGGACATAGAAAGATATTTTTTATCAGATGAGCTTGTAGATGAAAGGTCACTGTATTTTCAAACAGTAAAGAATCTTGCAGCTAAATATTTCTGGGGATTGGGCGTGGAAAAGAAAGGAGATAATATAGAGTTTTATCTTAAAATAGTTAATTCTCGCTCCAAAGACCTTTGGTTTCACGATTCCGCATCTTATGCTGCTGTTCAGGCTACGTTTGCATTTGAGGACTTTATTTCTCTGTTGTTTGGCGAGATTCCCGAAGAATAAATATAAGTTTGGCTGTTGCAATGAAAAAATCTCATTTGCGACAGCCATTTTTTATATAAAGTCAGTTTATTGTAGCTTTATTGTGTAGTAGTATATATGTTATAAAGCATATCTATATACAATCTGAAACATAAAACGTAATTATCAGGCTTTTGTTATTTTTACTATTTTTAATGTCATTTTTAAATTATTTTTCTATTTCCAAAAAAATAAATGTTTCTTGATAATTATTTGTATTTATGATATACTAAAAATACATAAAGATTTTGTTTTGTTATAATATTTTATTGTACAGATTAATATATTATTTGTTTAAGGAGGGTGATGTGAGTTGAAAGAATTGTGGGCGAAGATTCGTGAAGCGTTAATTTCGACATTGCCGATAACGATTTTGGTGTATCTTATTGCGCTTCTTCCCGTTTTTTCCTTTAATCGTCTGGAGATGATAACCTTTACCATAGGTGCTATATTGCTTGTTTTTGGAATAGGATTTTTTAATCTTGGCGCTGATATTGCAATGACTCCTATGGGAATACATGTTGGTTCGGGTCTTTCTCGGCAAAAAACTATAGGTTGGCTTCTTACGGTATGTTTTG
This sequence comes from Eubacteriales bacterium, assembly GCA_045649365.1. Lineage (GTDB taxonomy): Bacteria > Bacillota > Clostridia > Oscillospirales > CAG-382 > SIG653. The sequence goes on from JAZRPU010000264.1 coordinate 1,927, forward strand.
TTTTGGGAATGCTAATTACTATAGCCGAACCCGATTTACAAGTTCTTGCTAACCAAGTAAGCTCGGTTATGAACGGAAAGTTGTTGGTATATGCGGTAGGTTTTGGCGTGGGAGCGTTTCTGATAGTAGCGATTTTGCGAATAATATTCAAACGTAGGCTATCCAACATTTTGATGCTTTTTTACATGTTGCTTTTTTCTTTGTCATTAATCCTTTCGATTAACGGGAATATTGACTTGTTGCCAATGGCATTTGATTCCGGAGGCGTTACCACAGGTCCTATTACAGTTCCTTTTATAATGGCTTTAGGCGTAGGTATTTCCAATGTTCTTGGAGATCGTCGCAGTCAGGAAAATAGCTTCGGATTAGTATCTCTTTGCTCTATCGGACCTATACTTGCCGTGCTTGTTTTGGGAATATTTGCAAAAAAAGATTTAAATTACACGGTGAATTACGGTGCTGTTGAAAACAACGTTTTGAGAGCATACCTTGAAAACGCTATGCACGTAGCAAAAGAAGTTGCTATTGCTTTGGGCTTGATTGTGTTTTTCTTTTTACTTTGTCAAATCTTTTTCTTGAAGCTTCCTAAAAAGCAATTGTTGAGAATTGGCGTCGGAGTTATTTTTACATATATTGGTTTAGTAATGTTTTTAACGGGTGTTAACGTGGGATATATGCCTGTTGGTTATAAGATGGGAATACAGCTTTCATCACTTCATCCCGCATTGTTGGTAGGAATAGGACTTCTTATGGGCGTTTTGGTAGTTATGGCAGAGCCCGCCATTCACGTTCTTAATGCTCAAGTAGAAGATGTTACAGCCGGATATGTTAATAAGAAATCAATGATGCTCGGCTTATGTGCCGGCGTTGGTGCTGCTATTGCATTGAGCATTTTAAGAATTGTTTTCGATTTTTCTTTAGCGTATTACATAATCCCCGGTTACTTTATCTCTTTGGCACTTTCTCTCTTTGTTCCGCCTGTATATACAGCTATTGCCTTTGACTCGGGCGGAGTTGCAAGCGGTCCTATGACGTCGGGTTTTATTTTGCCTTTTGCTATTGGTGTTTGTGTTTCTTTGCAAGGGGAAAGCGCGGTGTTAAGAGATGGATTTGGTGTTGTGGCGTTAGTTGCTATGGCTCCTTTAATTACAATTCAGCTTTTGGGATTTAAAGCAATTCTTTCCAATAAAGTGAAAGAAAAGCGCGCTATGAAACGAATTTTAAAAGCTGACGATGAGCAAATAATTAATTTTCTGTAAGGAGGGAGATTATGGCAAATACAATAAATGAATCCGCTATAAAGAAATTGAAATTGATAATTACCGTAGTTGACCGTGGGAAAGCAGAATTTTATTTGGATGTTTTCAGTCAGTTTGAAGTTAATTTTCAAATTGCGGTTGGCGGAAAAGGCACAGCACATTCTGAAGTTGTAGAAATGTTGGGCTTAAACACTCATAAGGCTGTAATTTTGAGCGTGGTACGCGAAGATAAGGTAACTCCTATAATTAAATGTCTGGAAGAAAAATTTGAAACTATTCGCAACGGAAAGGGAATTGCTATAGCTGTTCCGCTTACAAGCGTTATTGGAGTAAATATGTATCAGTTTTTGAGCAATAATAAGCAAGGCAGGGGGGAATAATAATGACTACAAATAATCACGAAGTAATATTTGCTATCGTAAACGCAGGATATGCTGAAGATGCCATGCATGTGGCAAGAGAGCAGGGCGCACGCGGAGGTACAATAATCAGCGGAAGAGGTGTTGCAAGAGAAAAAGAAGCTGCATTTTTCGGAATAACAATACATGCAGAAAAAGAAATATTAATGCTTGTGGTGGAAAAAGAAATTCGTGATCAAGTTTTACATGCATTATATAAACAAATGGGAATGCAACAAAAAGCGCAAGGCATAGTCTTTTCTTTGCCTGTATCAGAGGCGGCGGGGCTTTCAACGTCGGATATAGATATAAATGCTTGATTTTATATATCTATTAAAAACATAAACTATTTAAAGAAGGAATTTTTGCGAATAAAGCGAAAGGTCCTTTTTAATAATCGTTAATTTTACTACTCTACCAATGGTTGATTCCTCTCCACTCAACTGTTGGTGTGTGTATTTTTACATTAAAATATAGTATTATGTTCTCGAAAGGAGGTGCGAGCTTTATGGACCAAATGAAAATAGGAAAATTCATTGCTGATTGCAGAAAAAATCAAAATCTAACTCAAGCTCAATTGGCAGAAAAGCTTAATATTACCGATAGGGCTGTGTCAAAATGGGAAACAGGCAAAGGGATGCCGGATTCATCAATAATGCTTGAGCTTTGCAATATTCTTAAAATCAGCGTAAACGATTTATTGTGTGGGGAGGTAGTTACAATGGAAAAATATAATAGAGAATTAGAAAAAAATTTGCTTGAAATGATAAATCAAAAAGAAGAATCTGACAAAAGACTTTTGAAAATGGAAATTGTGACGGGAATAGTTTGTATTATTCCGTTGATAATATCAGTTATAATTTCGGCTTTTGCTTCAATAGATGAATCGTTGCTTACTGTAATTTTGATTACAAGCCTTATACCGCTTCTTGTGGCAACGCCCTTTATGATAAGAATTGAGCAAACAGCGGGATATTACAAATGCGGTAAATGCGGACACATACACGTTCCCAAATATATCAGCGTTTTTTCGGCAATGCACGTTGGAAGAACAAGGTATATGATATGTCCTGAATGTAAGAAAAAATCATGGCAAAAAAAGGTCTTAAATAAAGAATAAATTGAATTCCGCCCGAACTTGTTTGGGCGGAATTTTTGTATATTAAAAAGTTTGTGTAATAATACTTTTCACCGTTTTTGGTGAATGATTCTATCTTTTCAATATTATTGATGCTTTTTTGAGCAATGAATTTTTTAATTGTACTTTATATAAATACGTTCTTTGTAATATGTGTATCAATAATCGTGATACGCTATATTTATGTTGTGTTGCTTTTTTGTTTTTTGTCAAATTCACAAAAGTAAAAATAAATTATAAAGATTCTTTCCAATATAAAAAGCAGTATCTTATGAAGTTTTATCCTCATTTGATACCGCTCTTTTGTATCTGTTTTATTGATATGTGAATTTGACTGTGAAATAGTAAATTCAACAATGTTTAAAAACATTTTTTATAATATTAAACTTAAGAATGAATTTTATTTCTCAATGGTAATGCATCTTTAAAAGTGAATTTTGATTCCAAAAGCTTGCTTATTCTGCTTATTAACCAACCGTTTGCTATTGCGCAAACAAAAGTTCCCCACTCGACTCCAACAAAACCGCCAAAGAAACATAAAGATAAAATAACAGCAAAAACACAACTGCAACAGTCATATATTGTTTTTACTTTTCCAAGGTCTTTATTCCATTTGTCTGAAATTTCTTTAACAAACAATTCGTATGCTTCGGGTGGTAAATATGTATGAAATAAAAGTGCTACCCCCGTGGAACAACTAATCGCCCCTAAAGCAAAAAGAATAATTTGCCATATTATACCTTCCAAAGGGAGGAAATCAATAAGACTCATCATTACGTCGAGAATGATTCCGTAGATAAAAGCAGTACCGAAAGACAAGAAGAAACTTTTTTTCACCTTTCGCAAAATAAGAGATAGTACAATTAACAGAAAGGCTTGAAAAACGTATTCCGATACACCAAAGGAAAAAAACGGAAGATACGGAGATATTTTTAAATGCAATAAATATGCCGGCGCAACAATCATCGACATACCGAAATTTGCTTTTTCCATAAAGGCAGTTCCTAATGCTAATATGGTGATCCCGACAATATATGCAACCTCGCAATAAAAAGTTTTTTTTGCTTTCATATAAGCTTCTCCTTTAAGTTGTTTTGCATTGCCAATATTATTCTTCATTTAAACAAATATTGAGATAATTCTTTTTTGATTTTTCAACTTGCTTTTTCATTTCTGTACTCATTTTTATGAAAATAACTCAAATAATAAACATTTTCACTATAGTAATTAAAAAATCATATAATCCGTGACCTAAAGATAACGCAATATATCCGCAATTTTTGATTTTGTGTTTTGAAAATCCTAACACAAGTCCAATTCCAAAGGTAAGTATTACTTGAACAAAATTTCCGTTGATGATATGCCATAATCCAAACAGAAAAGATGCAATAACTACGCCCAGCCATTTGTTCTTCTCAAAGAAGCTAACGAAGGTATCTTGTAAATATACTCGAAATATAAGCTCCTCTATGGGACCGATAATCAGTAGGCAAAACAACAGATCGTAGATAATGACAGCCCAAGAAAAATCCATGTGATTACCGACTAACGAGTAACCGCAAAAAATAGGGATAATTACAATTGCAATATTCAGCAACAGCGCCATGATGACGCCAATTAAGTATTGGCGCTTATTCTTGAAGTCAATCTTGAGATTCATTCCTGTTATTTTCATTGCAACAAATGAAACAAGTCCATTCAGTAAATTGATGCCAACCTTGGCTATAATTTTTAACCACGTTAAATTTATATATTTTAGCAGCTGTGCAAGAGAAGTTACTACAGCTATTAAGATAAGCGAAATGAATAAAATGGATATATTTTTTTTCGTTTTTTTCATTTTGTCGCCCCTTTAAATTAAATTCTTGATTTGCAAACAAAATACATTACGTTAAAGAATGATTTCGGGAAAATAAATAATTTGCAAATAATCTCTTCCTTTAAAAAATTATTTCAGCATATTCTTTAAACGAAGAAAAAGAAAGCGTTAATCACGCCCAATTAATCACGCCAACTAATCAAGCCAGGATAATGAGGCATCTTTGGAGTATCTCGTTGATTTGCCGTAAACCTTGTTTACTGTAGCTTCCACGTCTTTTATATCAACACCGCCATTTTTTAGAACGGTGACTAATTCTTCGAGCTCAAATATTTTTCCTTTAAGCAATTTTTGAAGCTTTTCTTTGGCGTTTTCAGAAACGTGTCTTCCAATGCCTGGCGAGCTTACGGCAACACCAATATTTTCCAACTCCGCAAAGGCTTTTTGAATAGTGTTTGGACTCGCGGAAATAGCAGCAGAGAGTTCTCTTACTGAAGGCAACATTTCTCCTGATTTTAACACGTCTGTAAGAATTTCTCTTTTGATTTCTTCAATTATTTGCTCATATATGGGCGTGCTTGATTTTTTATCAACTGTAATCATTTTCGTTGTTTCAAGTATCGTTTGGAAATAAAACGATCCGTTTCCTTTCTAAAGCTTTTGCGCTGATGGGAAATATATTTATTAATTAAAGTTTTCTGTATCATGTGTATCACTATTCATGACTCACTTTGGTTTTATCATACTCAATGCTTTTTGTCAATAGTTTTTTGAAAAAATAACGGAATGTTTTTCAAAAATAAAACGCTGATGCAAACATAATTTTTTTCATGTTTGCATCAGCGCTATTTAAAGTATAATATTTAGCTGTTTATATCAGTTTTACCAAGAAAATGAGCTTTGATTCTTACAAAGTCTGTTGTGTCTATATATCCTCCTTTGTCTACGTCAGCAGCTTTGGCGTAAGCTCCGCTTAAAGTAGAGAGGTTTGCAAGAACGCTTCTTACTATTACGTAGTCTGTAGAAATAATAGCTCCATCTCCATCAACGTCGCCTAACATAATCATTGTTAAGGTATCCGTTACTTTTCCGTTAACGGTGAGTGTTATTGTTTTTCCCGTTCCTACAGAGCTTATGGAAATTCCAGATTCGTTTGTAATCTGACTTCTGATCTGAGCTACTGTCATGCCTTCTTTTACTCCATACAAATATCCGTTGCTGATTGTAAGCTTACTTGTAGAAGAAAGCATTATTTTGGTAGGTACTTCTGGCTCAATTTCAGTCTGAACACTGTTATGAATGGGGAATCCTTCGTTCATTGTGGAAACGTAAATATAATCAGCAGAGCTTAATGTGTTTGCCATGCTTTGAGATTTCATTTCACTTTGGGATTTGGATTTAATTGTTCCAGACCCTGCCTGTGTGCTCCAGCTGTCACTTCCTCTTGTTGCGGTGGAGGTATAAAAGCCTTTAGAGAAATATGTGTTTGAGAACGATACGCTACTTGAACTGTTGCATGATGAGAATACAGCACCGCTGTTGTTGTATCCTAAAATATTTGATGCATTGTAACAATTTTTGATTTCACAGCCAACGCCCGTTGATGAATAACCAAAGATACCTCCTGGTAATGCTTGGTCACCATGGGCAATAATCATTCCTCTGTTAAATGAGCTGTATATTTTATTTTGTGTTCCGCTGATTTGTCCTGCAATACCGCCGACACTTCCGCTTGAATGTCCTGTGCTTACTGCACCGTAATTTGAACAGCGGGTCACTTCTGTACCACTTCTTATGAATCCCGCAATACCGCCGATTTTACTTCCGCCAACGGAATAAACAGTAAGGTCTGTAGAACAGTCTTTAATAACACTTCCCACAACAAACCCTGCAATTCCGCCTGTAAACCAGCCACCGCTGATATATCCAGAATCTAAAGTTAGGTTTTTAACAGTTCCGTTTCTGAGTACACCAAAAAGACCTACTCCGTTGTGACCTGTGGAAATATTCAGATTCTTGATTTTATGTTTGTTTCCGTCGAATATTCCTGAAAATCCTTTTGATGTGGAATTGTTATCATCGTTAACTGTATCTGCACCGCCAATAGGGGAGGTGGGAACGAGCATCATGTCAATATCGTTTGCAAGAATAAAAGTATATCCCGAAAAGCTACTTGTTGACGTGCAGTTATTTGAAAGCCATTTGAGATGAGCGGGAGTAGAAATTGTATACGTATTACCGCTCTTTGGTGGTTGTGAGGAAGCAATAGACATTGTACTTCCATTTGAAAGAGAAACAGATTTGTTTTCAACGTATGATATACTACCGTTCTGATATTTGGCAGCTTTAATATATGCATAGTTATCAGAAACTATAATAGATGAAGACGTATAAATAGCCGCAGAACCTGTCCAATATCCGCCACCTGCAGTAATGGTATATATAGAGCTTGAATTTACAGTTTCTTTTAAAGAAAACTCTGTTCCGTTTCCACATATAGCCAAAACAGCACCTTTTCCTTTAAGAGCGGCTTCCCAGTTACAAGCGAATGTTGAATTGAACGTTGAAAGGGGAAGATGTGAAATTACAATTATTTTTCCCTTGGGAATTGAGTTAACCCACAAATTCTCTTTGCTTCTTATGGAAGATAGTGATACACGACCCGAAAACTTGCTGTTTGTGTCAGCGGCATCCTCGGTTGTATCAAGGTTGACGATGTGGTAATCTCCGTAAGTAAAATCAAAATAAAATTCACCTGTTGCTGTAGGGATATATTTAATTATATCAGTAGCATAAAATCCTCTGCATTCTGAATTTCCTCTTGAGAAAACAACGGGATGAATACTGCTTGAAATTTTTGAAGTTGTTGCAAAAATATTTCTCAAATCAGCGGTATCGTTTACTGCTGAAAGAACTGTGTCACCGTTGAAAACGTACAATGTTGGAGAAGTACCCAAAGCCGATGCGGATTTTTGTGCAGCATCTAAATTTGTTGTTGCGGGAGAAGAAACTGTGTTAGGACATGCAACAATGTTTATAGCTGAATCCTTACTTCTGTCTTCAAACAAATATTCTTTGCTTACAACGTAGTCACCGCTTGAATAATATCTTCCTACTTGTGCTGAAGGATTTGTGTATGAATATTCTACAATAAATGAGCCAACCTTGTATTTGTTATTATTAAGGTGTGCTTTTGGTACTTTAACAGTATGAATGGTGTTATAAGAACGTCTATATCCTGCCACTTCATCAAAAAGCTGATATTTCTTTCCATTATATGTATATTCTACATATCCCGTAGCACCTTTTGCTGAAGAAAGTCCTGTTAACGTTTCCCAAACAACGTTATAGTAATCTCCACCTGTTTCAAAAACTGTAGGCTCAACAGAAATATATATATTTCCTTTAGGACTTCCCGAGGGGTTATATTGGGCGTTAGTTCCATAATTGGGCTCTGTACCTGATGAGGGAATTGAACCTATTGAAGAGGAAAGTGAAACCGCATAATCTGTATATCCTTGAGAAGCTCCCGTGCTTGATTTAGAGGTTATGTACGCTTTTTTAGTTGAGTTATTAAGCGTTACAAATGTTCCGGCATTGGTATCATATCCACCACTTATATAAGTGGAATGGTAAACGCCGGCACTTCCACCGTTCATAACGGAACAAGTGTGTTCATGTCCCGATACTGCAAATTGAAGTCCTAAATGCTTAACTGAACTTGAAAAATCAATTCCGTTTGAAAGAGAGCTTATGTCGGGAATATGATATATTCCAAATCTGAAAGTGGCTGATGTGTCGCATCTGAGAGAACGCAACCAAACTTGTTGTTTTTGGTTGTATTCCTTGTAGTTTGCAAGTCCACCGTAATATTCGTGAGAGTCTGTTTTGTCTTCTCCTGTGTCCATGACAACTCCCCAAAGAGGACCGTATCTGAAGTCAAAATAAAACTCACCTGTTTTCGTGGGGAAATAGTCAAGAAGTGCGGTTGAATAAATTCCTCTTGTTTCGTGATTTCCACGACAGTAAACAATAGGATATCTTCCTCCTGTGACAGTTCCCATTATGTTGAATAATAAAGCAATGTCTGATTTCGATTCTATAGAGTTGACAATATCTCCGCTAAAAACAACTAAATCTGGGTCTTTGCTGAATTGCGCAGCCACGCTTCTTGCCCAGCCAAGCTGTGCATGAACGTCTGTAAGTACAAGAATGTCAAAATCAGCAGCTCCACCATCATATTTTTTCATTGTAATCGGTCCCGCTGAAATCGTAGTACCGTATGTGGTAGTAGAATCTTTATGGCTTGTAACCTCTTTGGAGTAAACCATATAGCTATTACCCGCTAAATGCTCATAAGGAACTTTTACAACGTGAATTGTATCGTTTGTTCGAACAATACCGTTTCTTTCATCATACACCGTATATTTCTTGCCTTGATACGTGTATTCAATATAACCGGTACCCTTGAAAGTGGTTGCCCAGATAACCGCATATCCGTCACCCATTTCATAAACACCTGGGAGTGCTGTGAATGTCTTTGGGTCTGTAACGTTGTTAAGGGAGGGATATGGAACGCTTAATGCTAATGCTCCTTGTGGCACAAAAGATAATGCCATTGCAAATAAAAGTAAAAAGCATAATAATTTTCTTTTATTGCCCATTTTTGTTCTCCTTTCGGTTTTGCCTTAATCAAGCTATTTCAGAAAGCTTGATTAAAGTAATTTATGAAATAATCATAACATCAATATATAGAAATGTCAATAAAAAGATGAAAAATAATTAGCGTTGTGTCATAAAAGGAAACATTTGACAATATAAAAAATGTATGATATAATTTTAAAAAACAGAAATACCGATGTGTGAGGGTATGTATATGTTAATTATCAAGAGAAATTTTAGCAAAGTTATGATTTTCATTTTGGCTTTATTAATATTAGTTACTTACGACACTTTTGAAGTGAATCCAAAAGCCTTTTTTGCTGAAGAGATTGAAGGGCATACCGTTCAATATATTAATGGACAAATTGTTTTTGGCTCTCCTTATTCTTGGGATAATGAAAATATACAGCTTGCAGCTACTCAGCTTCCCGAATATTCTGTAAAGCCTATGTTTGAAAGCGCGGGTGTTAATACATACTTGATAACGCTGAAAGATATTTCAAGAAACGATGAAGCTGTTGAGATTTTACAATCTGTTCCCAATACAGTTTTTGCGCTCACGAATTATTTTTATGCAAACGATACAGATGCAATATTACA
>JAZRPU010000265.1:0-5167 GCA_045649365.1 Eubacteriales bacterium
TTTTTCCCATATGATGTGTTACAGTCAAATTTAACATAATAAATATCACTGTTTAAAGTTATATCGCCTAATTCAAAGGTGTAGATATCATCTCCGCCAATTGTTTCGAGATAAGAGGCACAGAAGGTTTTTATATACCCAAATTCATTGTAAAATGAAGCATAAAGCTGGAGAATAGATGCTCTTCTGGGCACTCTTACCTTTATAGACGTAGAAGAATTTCTCAAGGAAACCGATTTCTCGCTTTCAATTCCATCAGAAACAGTAAAAACGGAAATCTTGCCGACGTGCTCAATTGGTTCGGGAATAATCAATATATTATTTGTCATGTTTAAACACGCCGAAAACAATTATTTTTTAAGCTTTACAGCGTCGAGCCTCCAAATATTTTTTGCATATTCGCCGATACTTCTGTCTGCGGCAAAAATTCCTGCATTTGCTATATTCATCAAGGACTTCTTATTCCATGCTTTTCTGTCGGCATAAACCTGACCTACTCTCTTTTGAGCATCGGCATAGAATTCGTAATCAGCCAAGCACATATATGGGTCAGCAACACCATAGGAGAAAAGAAGATAATTTTCCATATCCTCGAAGCTTCTTCCATTGAATCCTGTATGCAAGTAATCAACAGCACGCTTAAGATCGGAATTTCTGTTGTAATAGTAAGAAGATGCGTATCCTTTTCTCCAAAGCTCTTCTACTTCATCAGCAGTGTGACCAAAGATAAAGATATTATCTCTTCCAACGGCTTCATTAATTTCAACGTTTGCACCATCAAGAGTTCCTATTGTTAATGCACCGTTAATCATAAATTTCATATTACCCGTTCCGCTTGCTTCTTTACCCGCAAGAGAAATTTGTTCACTAACTTCAGCAGCAGGCATAAGATGTTCTGCAACGGTTACGTTGTAGTTTTCGATGAAGATAACGTTCAATTTCTTTTTAATTTCAGGATGTTTTTGAATATCTGCAGAAATATAGCAAATAAGTCTGATTATGCTTTTAGCAACAGCATATCCGGGAGCTGCTTTTGCTGCAAATATAAATGTTCTTGGAATCATAGGAAGATCGGGATTTTCTTTTAATGCTGTATATATGCTTATGATATGCAAAGCGTTAAGGAGCTGTCTTTTATATTCATGAAGTCTTTTTGCTTGAACATCAAAAATAGAATCCGGATCGATAACAGCGCCTTGCTTTTCAAAAATATATTTTGCAAAATCTGCTTTATTTGCTTTTTTAATCTTTTCAAGTCTATCAAGTACAGATGAATCATCAGCAAATTTTTCAAAGTCTTTAAGGAGCCAAGGCTGTTTTCTGTATTCAGGGCCAATACATTCATCGAGCAATTTGCAAAGTCCTGGGTTAGAATAGCAAAGCCATTTTCTATGAGCAATACCGTTTGTAACATTTGTGAAACGGTCAGGATACATATCTGCAAAATCATTGAATACGCTTGTTTTAAGAATATCAGAATGTAATTTGGAAACTCCGTTAACGGTATGAGATCCAATAACACTAAGGTTTGCCATTCTGATTTGCTTATATCCGATGATTGCCATTTTAGATATTTTATCCCATTTTCCAGGGAATTTATCCCAAGCTTCTTTGCAGAATCTTTCGTTGATTTCTTTAATAATAACGTATATTCTGGGGAGCTTGAGCTTAAACAAGTCTTCGTTCCAGCATTCAAGAGCTTCAGGAAGAACAGTATGGTTTGTATAGCTAACAATTTTCGTTACCATATCCCATGATTGTTCCCAAGAATAATTATATTGATCCATGAGAAGTCTCATAAGTTCAGGAATAACTAATGCAGGGTGAGTATCATTTATATGAATTGCAACTTTTTCAGGCAATGTTGAGAGATCTTTGTAATAGAACAAGTGATCAGAAATAATATTCTGCAAAGATGCACTTACAAGGAAATATTGCTGACTCAAACGAAGAATTTTTCCTTCAAGGTGATTATCGTTAGGATAAAGAACTTTTGAGATAGCTTCTGCCAACGTTCCTTCTTCAACAGCTTTTACATATTGACCTTGCGAGAAAAGGTCCATATTGAGTTCTTTAACACCTTGTGCTTTCCAAAGACGAAGAGTGGAAACAGCATCGCTGTCTGCACCTGAAATCATCATATCATAAGGGATTGCTTCGATTTCATCATAATCGGAATAAATGATTTCGCATCTGCCATTATCCCATTTTTCATCAATTCTTCCGCCCAATTTAACCTTAAAGGATTTATCTCTTCTGGGAACAAGCCAAACGTCACCGTAGGTAAGCCACTCATCAGGAAGCTCAATTTGTTCGCCATCTGCTATTTTCTGACGGAAAAGACCGTATTCATAGCAAAGAGAATATCCGTATGCAGGATAGTCGAGAGTTGAAAGTGCATCCATAAAGCAAGAAGCAAGTCTTCCCAAGCCTCCGTTACCCAATGCTGCATCGGGTTCCATTTCATAAATTTCATCCAAATTGAATCCAAATTCTTTCAACGTTTCTCTGTAAATATCTTCAACACCCAAGTTGTTAAGATTCATTTTAAGAGAACGTCCGATAAGGAATTCCATGCACATATAATAAATGCGTTTTTTTCCTTCTCTTCTTACTTGAGAGTTAAATTCTTTTTTCTTCATAGTCAAGATATCGCGAACAGCAAGAACAACAGATTTATAAATTTGTTCTTTGTTTGCTTCTGATGGAGATGTTCCGTAATATCTTGAAAGTTTGTTTTGCAATATTTCTTTTATCTCTGCTTTGCTTAAATTCATTGTATATATTTCCTTTCGTTTGCGCTTTTCTTATAACTATATTAATTATTTATCATCACAAAGTCTGTTATACATTTCAACGTATGAAATCGCTGTTTTCTTCCATGAGAAATCAACTCTCATAACTTTTTTAGCAAGGTCACTCCATGCTTTTTTATCTTGATAACAATTATATGCTCTATTTACAGCATCAGCCAATTGAACAGGGCTATATGCGGCAAAGGTGAAACCGTTTCCGCCGCCTTCCCAGCCAATATCTCTGATTGTATCATATAAACCGCCTGTTTCTCTTATAATAGGAACTGCTCCATATCTGGAAGCTATCATCTGAGAAAGCCCGCAAGGCTCAAATCTTGAAGGCATCAAGAACATGTCTGCTGCTGCATAAATTCGTTTTGACAAATCCTTATTATAAGTCAACAGAGTTTTTACTTTTGATGGATATCTTTCAGCCAAGGATTTAAAGAAATTCTCATAGTGATAATCTCCTTGTCCTAATATAACAAGCTGAATATTTTTTGAGAGAATCTCTTCTGCAGCAAGTTGAATGATATCTATTCCCTTATGCGCAACAAGGCGGGAAATAATTGCAACCATTGGCACTTCTTCATCAACGGGAAGACCGATCATTTCCTGCAACGCTGTTTTATTTTCTTTCTTTCTGCCCACAGATCTCCAAGTATAATTCTTAAATAAAGATTGGTCATTTGAGGGGTCATAATACTTATAATCCAATCCGTTAAGAATTCCCGTAAGCTTGTCCTTATACATTTCAAGTATAAAATGTAGTCCCTCTGAAAAAGCGGGAGATAATAACTCTTTTGCATAAGTGGGGCTTACAGTTGTAACCTCATCTGCACAAACAATAGCACCTTTCATAAGGTTGATACAATTGTTATATTCAACAATAGATGCTTCTGCAGGGCTCAAATCAAAAACATCACCAAGAATTTCAAATCCATATACGCCTTGATAAGCAACATTATGAATTGTGAACACAGCCTTAATTTTATCGTAACCTGGCAAATGTTTATATTGCTGTTTCAAATAAATAACGCTTAATGCAGCATGCCAATCATGAGCATGAAGTACATCGGGGAAGAAATCTATTTCCTGCATAAGATTCAAAACTGCTTTACAGAAAAATGCATATCTTTCCGCGTCATCAAAGCTACCATATAACGTATGACGTTTGAAATAATATTCGTTATCAACGAAATAATATATAACCCCATCATCTTCAAGGCTATAAAGTCCGCAGTATTGCCATCTCCATGCAAGAGGAACAGATGTTATATAAACCTCTTTGAGTTGTTCACGATATTCAATACTGATATCGCTATAAAGAGGCATTATAACACGAATATCGGAATCTTCGCCGTAATGAGCTTTTAATGCTTTAGGCAATGAGCCGATAACATCACCCAACCCACCTGCTGATGCAAAGGGTGTTGCTTCTGAAGCAACGTGTAATATCTTTTTCATTATTTTCTCCTATTTAATAAACTATATTTGCAAATTTAAACTATCGCTTCTTTGTTGATAAAAAGAGGCATGCGCTCATATCCGCAAAGAAGTCTTCCATCACGGATAACTACATTTTTATCACAAATAACGTATCTTAAATCAACATTTTCACCTGTTAACGTATCCTGCATGAGAATACAATTTGAAACCGAAGTTCCTTTTCCGATTTTAACACCACGGAAAAGAATTGAGTTTTCAACCTTACCTTCAATAATGCATCCGTCAGCAACCAAAGAATTCTTAACCTCGGCAGTATCTTTATAAAGCGTTGGAGGAGAATTCTGTACACTTGTGTATATGGGTCTTTCTCTGGATTTCAAAAGCTGTTTTCTGAACGTGGAAGAAAGAAGGTCCATATTACAGAAATAATATGCTGACAAAGTATCGATAGAAGTGAAATATCCGTTGTAGCTATATATACGATAATCGTCTTTCATCATATTTCTTGCGATAATATCACGATAAAAGCTTTTATATCCATGAGCAGCCGCATCATATATAAGCTCTTCCAAATATCTTTTTCTCATAACACAGATATTCATGTATAAATCACAGTATCCTGAAACTGAACTATCTCCGTATGATGCCACGTCAGTTATTCTTCCCGTATCATCGGATTCTACAAACAAATGATTTTTAGGAATGGTACCTTCTAATCCTTTAGTTGCTTTTGCGGCAAACTGACGCTTCACAGCAAAAGTTGCATCAGCTCCCGTGGATTGATGATAATCAACCATTGCTTTAATATCAAAGTTACAAACTGAATCGCAGTCGGAAAGAACAACGTAATCTTCATTGCAACCGCTGATGAACTCATTAACACCAATTAAAGCTTCAAGACGTGTGGTATAAAGGGAATTGGA
>JAZRPU010000266.1:0-2331 GCA_045649365.1 Eubacteriales bacterium
TCTGCAGGATTCTCTGTTCCGAAAATAATCGCTTCATCTCCCACTTTGCAATCTATTTCAGATACGTCTATCATAGAAAGGTCCATACAAACTCTTCCTAAAATATTTGCTTTTTTTCCATTGACTATATAAAATCCTTTATTTGAAAGCTGACGCGAAACACCGTCTGCATATCCCGCGCCGCAAACAGCAATTTTTTTGTTTTCTTCTAAAGTATAAGTTCCGTTATAACTTACGGTATCGCCTTTTTTTCCTTCAAAAATTTTAATTATTTTTGTTTTTAAAGTCATTGCAGGTACAAGCTTTACTGAATCGGATTCGTAACCATAAAGGCAGATTCCGATTCTAACAGCATCTAATGCGAAATCTTTGAAATTGATAGCTCCAAGACTGTTGCAACAATGCTTTGTCTTGAATGTAATACCTTCTTTTTCGCAAGCTGAAATAACGGAAATTAACGCATTGTATTGAATTTCTGTCAGAGGTGAGTGCATAACCTCGCTTTGAATAAAGTGAGTGTATATACCGTTTATTTTGCCTTTTGATAAGGTGAAGATTTCTTTTATTTCTTCTATGGCTTTTGGGATGTCATTGTTACTGTGACAGTAAACCCCCATTCTGCTCATTCCTGTGTCAATTTGTAAATGGGCATTAGGACTTCCGTTTGAGTAAAGCTTTTTTGCATAGTCTGCAGAACCGACGCTTACTGTTAGGTTTAATTCTTCTGCTTCTTTGGATTTTTCAGGGTCTATATAACCTAAAATTAAAATATCACCATAAACGTTGTTATCTCTTAATTCTTTTGCTTCTTCAAACGTGGCAACCGCAAAATAAGTTATATTCAATTCTTTTTGTAAATGCTTTGCAACTTCAACAGCCCCGTGTCCGTAGGCATCGGCTTTAATAACTGCAATTCGCTTAACGTTTTGCGGTAAATCCTTTGTTATTTCATACAAGTTGTTGCTTATGGCTTTTAAGTCAATTATTGCTGATATCCTTTTCATTGGTTTTATCAATCCTTTTTGTTAAAATATATTCATTATTTTCCGTTTTGAAAAATAAAGAATCTTTGTTTATTTCCAAAAAACAGTCTTCAAAAAAGATTTTTCCGTTTTCTTCTTTGAAAATTTCAAAATCATTCAATTGCAATTTTTCGTATATATCGGAAAGTGATAACACAGAATCCAAAAAGCTTTCGGGAAAGATTATTTCATAGTCAGCAAGCTTTGTATATCCTTTGCCGTCTTTAAAAGTTAAAGTGGCATTTCTTAATATTTCGGGCTTTGTAAAGGTAATTTCTCCATTTGTGAAAACGAAGGATACATTTCCATCTTTTGAAGTTACAGAAAGCTCTGAAGTAAAATATTCTTTCAGAATACCCAATTCAATGTTTTTACTTTTCTCTCCGCATGAAGAAAGAAAAAAGACAGTTATCAAAATGCTTGATAAAAAGAATGAAATAAACCGTTTCAAAATAAAAATACTCCTTGAATCAGCGTAGCTTATTCGCAAGTATTCTTCCGACTTCCATTGGAATATCAGATGGCAAGAAAGAAAATTCGCTGAACTTTTCTTTCAGAGAATCAGCGGCAAGTCCGTGGAGATAAACGCTTATTGCAGCGGCATAGTGAGGAGAAACTCTTTGGGCAATAAAGCTACCAATCATTCCTGCTAAAACATCTCCGCTTCCGCCTTTTGAGAGTCCGGAATTACCCGTTTCGTTAATTAACGGGGTGAAACCTGGTGTGCATATTATTGTTCCTTCGCCCTTTAAAACTATGGTACAATTCAGCTTTTCAGAAGTTTCTTTACAAATAGAAAATCTGTTTTCATTAACTTGGGATAAAGAACAATTACAAAGTCTTGCCATTTCTTTTGGGTGGGGTGTCAGAATCAAACTTGTGGGAATATGCTCACAGATATCTATATTCTCGGATAAAAAATTTATTCCGTCAGCGTCAAGAATAATGGGACAAGAGGCATTAGTGAGAATATCCCTTAAATGCTCGTCATATTCTCTTCCGATTCCGCAACCAATTAATAATGCACTTGAAGGCTCGTTTATAAAAGCTTCTTTGGAAAAATATTTGTAAATAGGCTCGGGAAGCTGGCATTTATACACGTTTAAAAGTTTTTCGTTCCCAAACGCTTTCACCAGCCCAACTCCGCTTCTCAACGCGGCAGTAATGGATAAAACACCTGCACCTGTCATATTTTCACTTCCGCATAAAGTTTTAAGTGTTCCAAAAACTCCCTTGTGTGAATTTCGGGGACGGTGCGGAAGAAATTTTAATATCTCATCTCCAATGATTTTCGCCATAGGAGAAAAAT
>JAZRPU010000267.1:0-1572 GCA_045649365.1 Eubacteriales bacterium
GGCGGTGCAGGTACATTTTCCGACGGAAAGCTCACTACCTCCAACTCGGATATCAGAATTAATTACGTTTTAAGACGTTTTGTAGAAGCGGGCGCACAAAAAAACATTTTATACGATGCCAAGCCCCACATCGGAACAGACGTTTTAGTAAACGTTGTAAAAAAGATAAGAGAAAAAATTATTGCTTTAGGAGGAATTGTACGCTTCTCCTCAAAGCTGACAGACATACACATAAAAAACGGAAGAATTGATTCTGTAGAAATCAACAATTCCGAAACACTTCCATGCGAGCACTTGATTTTAGCTCTTGGTCACAGCGCAAGAGATACTTTTGAGATGCTGTTAAATCGCGGGATTCCAATGGAGCAAAAATCCTTTGCCATGGGAGTGAGAATAGAGCACTCTCAAAATTTTATCAACGTTGCTCAATACGGAAAATTCGCTAAATATCTTCCCGCAGCAGATTATAAACTTATATGTCATCTTCCGTCGGGGAAAACCGCACACACTTTCTGCATGTGCCCCGGTGGATACGTTATGGCATCTGCTTCTGAAAAAGGCGGAATCGTTACAAACGGAGCAAGCGAGTCTAAACGCGACGGAAGCAATGCAAATGCAGCAATACTTATACCGCTTACGCCAAAATCATTCCCCGACTCAACGGTATTAAGTGGTGCATATTGGCAAAGAGAAATTGAAAAAGCATGTTTTAATGCAGGTGGTGAAAACTATTTCGCACCATGTCAAACAGCAAAAGATTTTATTGAAAACAGAAAAACAAAAAAGTTAGGCTCTGTAGCCCCCACTTACAAGCCTGGAGTAACGCTATCTAATCTCAATAATATCTTACCAGCGGAAATAACGTCTACACTTAAAGAAGCTTTGATAGAATTTAACAAAAAAATCCCTAATTATTCTGATGAGAACGCTGTATTGACAGCTCCTGAAACGAGGAGCACTTCTCCTGTTAGAATAATTCGCAATGAAAGACGTTGCTCACCCATCAAAGGCATTTATCCATGCGGTGAAGGTGCGGGATATGCAGGTGGAATTATGTCCGCAGCTGTAGATGGAATCAAATGTGCCGAAAGCATTATACTTTAAAAAGGTTATTAAATCAATACAACACGAAAATTAATCACATCGGGAAAAACTATGAAATATTACATTATTAATTGCTTTGCCGAAGAAAAATATGACGGTAACCCATTACTCGTTGTTATAGCCGATAGATTTATCAGTGAGGAAGAACAGCAAAGAATAGCAAGAGAAATAAACTTTTCAGAAACTGCATTTATATTATCGCCCAAAGAAGAAAACGGTGGATATAACGTCAGAATATGGACTCCAAACGTGGGCGAAGTCCCTTTTGCAGGACACCCATCCATAGGCACCGCTCACGTCATACACAATTATATAGAAAAAAAACAAAACTCTAAAATTCTTTTAAATCTGAAAGTCGGACAAATACCGGTAGAGTTTTCAGAGGGAATATACACAATGAAACAGAATGCTCCCGTTTTTGATGAAATTATCAAGGCGGAAGATATTGCTCGTGTCTTCGAGATAACC
>JAZRPU010000268.1:0-5956 GCA_045649365.1 Eubacteriales bacterium
AAGGTAAAGGAAGTGTTGTCCTCCATTGCCCTCTCAAGCATCAATCGTGTACGCCTATATTGTTCAGTCAAAGATTTAACCATATCTGTAAGCAAAACTACAGTATCATTCTTTTTCAATTTAGCGGGAACACTCTTCAAAATTTTCTCATCTTTTGAGCAAACAAGCTTCGCCCTCCCGCCATCATCAATCTCGATTTTAAATGACACTCCTTCAATGATATATTCTTCAAGAAAGCCTTGACTGTCGTCAATCATTTTCGTTTCCATGCGCAATGTCAACCGCATCGTATCGCAATATCCCGCATTGATAGCAAGATTGGTAAGAGCCATTTCTACCGCTTTTCCCTCGCTTGCCACACGTTGTGAGCCAAAACGCTTACTTTCCTTGCGGAAATTTTGAATAAATAGATACCTTCTGCAAATATCATCTTCATCCTTAAGCGGTATGAGCGCATACGCCATTAACAAATCCTTGTTTCGCTTATCAGAAATAATTTTTTCAGTTTCATCCACAGAGAATTTGCCAAGCGCTGCATCTGCATATTTTCTCGCACGGGAATGCTTTGCACCATCTGAAATATACTTTGCCGCATCATAAATTAAGTTAAATTCCTTTTCTCCTATAGATTCGTATGCTAAACGAAACCAATTCACATCAAAAGCTCCAAGATTCAATTCATCTTCAGAAAGATGTGTAAACCTTGCAATTGTTGCTTTTCTTTTGTCGTCAAACTTTTCATTCATGTGAGCGATAAAGTAATAGCAAACCGATTCAAAGGATACGATATCAAGATATTTACCAATAATAGATATCCATTCAGGAGAGAATAATGCAACTTCAATCAAACGCTTGGTTGAAATCTTCTTTTCTGCAAGAGCTGCACGAAGTGTTTCTTCCGAATCATTGTCCGAGGGAATACAGACAGAAAGAAGGTACGAAAGCGACCCTTTACGGTCACTTGCTTCGCCCCAGCCATAATAAGCATTTCTGCAAATAGTATCGTTGCCCATTGCAGATAGTATCTCTGAAAGATACTTCACCCCATAAATACGAGCGATACCGTAAATACCTTTAGTGTATTCTGCAGGGCTATCTCCTCGTTTAAGTTCTGAAGATAGAACGACAGGGATAACAGTTTCGTAAATATGAGAAACGTACTCTATGAGCTTCATATCCTCTTCATTGGGTTCATCGTCTTTCCCAAGAAACTCTTTTACCTTTTGTGCATTTCGGATACCCTTGTAAGAATTATGAGCAGAAATCTGCTTGCCTTTTTCATAATACGCTGTCGCAACAGCGGTTACTACGGTCATTGCTTCAAGCTGATTATTATCTTGAAGCAAAAACTCGTATAATTGAGCCTCCGTAATAATGCCTTGGTAAGCAGCGAACAAATATGAATTCACGCCAACAAAATGGTTACTCGGCCCATACATATCTTCATAAGGCTTGTTCAGAACACGTTCTCGCGAACTTGAAATATAGTAATGTGAGTTTCCTATTTTAGTTTCTTCTTTTGGAATCTTTTTATAAGCCGAAATACAACGTTCAGCAGATGATACAGCAAGCGGGAAGGTGTTTTTAAGCTCGGGGGTGTTTTTACAATCTAACCAACCGTAAATAAGACAAAGCTGTTTGTGTGCGAGCAAATGTGCCATTTCGAGTGCTAATGGTAGTTTCTGCTGTGTGGGAGCGTGAATCATTACCATATCATCAGGAACACACATAATAAACCATATCGAAAGCGCAGATGCAAGTCTTGAAAGCTCTTCCTTTGATATAGAACTGATTATATGGGTAAGAACAACGTATATAATTGAAGAGTATGGAAGTTCCTTTCCATATTCAAATCCCACACCAAAAACTATTCTGATAGAATCAGCACAAGCTTCGGAATATCGAGTTTTTTGTTTATACGCCAAATACAAAACCAAAGCTCTTACAACGCGTTGCTTTGTAATATTGTTTATTTTTGCCCATTCATTCCACAGCTCTACAAGTGGGAATTTATTGTCTTTACCGCAAAAATGAGCGGGAGATTCCACATTCCCCAATAAAACAGTTTCGCCCCAGAAATTCTCAAAAGAATCAGTCTTATGTTTTTCAATAAAATTCGAAAGCGACATCAAATCCATAGCAGCCATAATTGATGACTTGCAAGGCATGTTATTTGTTAATGCAGTTTTAATCTTTCCCCAAAAATTCGTCACGCCTTTTTTTCTACAAATCAATTCAGGCAATTTTGAATCAGGGAAATATTCCAAAAAAGCATTTGCACAAAGCTTTGTATAATCAATATCAAATTCTACGGGAAGATATTTATCTTCCTCAGTAAACAACGTGATTTTCTCCGCGTTTGTTTCAGTTTCACAAGGAATGAGCAAGTCAAGCAATATCTTTTCTTTCGAAGGAACGTTGTCCGCTTTTGATCTTGCCGAAAGAATATCAGTAAAAAAATCTGTAATTTTAGACCGATGCACATCTTTTTTAAGCTGTATCAGCATATCAAGCCCGCCAAGGCGCACTTCTTCTTTGGAATGTTTAAGAAGTCTGCCTATGCATTCAGTAAGGGCAGAATCGCTCTGCCTCATCAAAAGCTCCACAACGTATTTACGGATATCTGAACTTTTAAAGCGCAAATAATCCTCAATAGAGCGACATTCATCGGCTGAAAGTTTTAAACCAGATACGATATCGTAAGCTGATTTGCGGGTATATGTTTCTCTGTCAACAAGACCTTCAAGCAAAGTTTTTCGTTGAAGTGTAGTCTTTGGATTGCGAAGCAGTGCGGAAAAACAAAACTGTCTTTGATTGGAATTACATTCTTTGATAAGTTCACAAGCTTCATCAAGCTTTTCATCACTGCCGGATAATACCGCTAAAGTGCAAAGAATTTCAGCAAAGTCGTTTTTGGAGATTTTCACTTCATACCAAGGGAAAACACAAGGCGAAAAGCATTTGGTTTTACCGTTGAATTCAGAATACAGCTTCTTTATCAATAAGTAGTGCTCACTTATTTCTTTTTTAGTTTTAAACCAAATTTCGTATTCTATAGGTTGATTATTTCTTACGGAATTCCATAGCACTGACGCTCTTGAGGGCATAAAACAAGGAAGCCAAACCGCTAAAACCTCATCTTTATTATAATGCTTATTCAGCACAAACTTTGCGACTTGATTTGATATATAAGGTAAATCAAGATTTGCCACAAAATATCCCGACACAAGCAACTGATGTATAGAGCCATTATCTGCAATATTAACTATTTTCTGAATAGCGTTGTCAATATCATCAACCCCATAACTCCAAAGAGCAATATATATCTTCATTGCATCTTCAGATAACAAGCATTCCTCACGAATGCTTCCGTTTTCAAGACAATCTATAATAAGTGAAACACTTTTTTCACTCACACGTTCAAGAGCTCGGGATTCTTCTGTCAATATACCGAGCCAAGTGCCTACAGCGCGCTTTACAGAGGAAAAACGGATCAAATTATTTTCACGAATTACCTTTAATATAGCGAAAAAGCCTTCTTTGGTTCCACAATCAGCGTTCTCACAAATAACCTGTCTTAATCCTTCCTGAAGTCTTGCAGCAAGAAGCAATTTCCCAAGAAGCTCATGATAATCTTTTCTGTGACTGAAAAGAATACCTCTCACAAGGGCTTTCGTTATCATTCCTGCCCCGTTTTCTTCAGTTAAAATACGATAAACAGCATCCTCTACTTTGCTGTTATTATGGTCAAGAGCGTATGCTACCTGCCATTCCGAATATCCACACCCGCGCCAGGCGAATACATCAAGAAAAGCTTGCGCTTCCTCTGTCAATTCCTTGTTAAGTATCTTTTCAAGAGGCTCGTCAATGATATTATTATAAAACAGTCCATACTGACGAATAATACATGTAAGTTTTGGAGCGTATGCTCCATTCCCTTTTGCTCTGAAAGATCTCTTATTGTAAGAATCAGAATAAGGATATTCTTGAAGCCTATCAGCGAAATACAAAACCATATCCTTGTCACGACTTGGAATCGCCAGATCAAAAAGCCATCCCAATTTCTTTGACACGTATCCCGAGGGAATTATGTCAGGGTTCCTCATAGCATTTACAAGATGAGAATAAATAGTTGAATCAACAGAGTGTTCCTGATATTTAAAAAAAGCATATTGAGAGTCACTCATACTTTCTTTAATTTTTTCCTCGTGCTTTCTAATATTTTCTGCATATTTAGTGGCAAGAGCTTTCTTTTTCGCTGTTTCTTCGTTTTTATTCACCGCTCACAATCCTCCTTTACCACATTCTACCCGAAAGCATTGTCAGCCTCACAAACGTAAATACATCACCTTCGGATATGTCAATCTCTGCATCAAGATTTATAATTTCATCGTTACCCTTGAACACGCGAACAAGTCCATCTTTTACCGCATCAATCGCTGTGGAGATGGATTTTTCTTCATCTATATTCTTTTCATTGTAATTAACTCCAAAGGCAAATTTTCCTATCTCCCTCATACTATCATATTCTTCGTCTGTAAATGGAGAGGGAGATTCAGAATTATTTACTCGTATCTTATAAGAATGTATACAAGCTTTCACCGCTTCTTCAATTAAATCTCGAAACGTGTGAGGCTTTTTATTCAACAGAAACGGATACGCTTTTACCTTTTTTGCAATGTTTCCCGCATGCTTTAAAGCGACGTATATTTTAATACATTTATTGTCCATGCACATCTCCAATATTATAGCAACCAAATAATAATATATGCTCTAATTTCTCCAATTTTCAAAAGTGTTTTTTCATTTTATAACTACTTGTTTGATTATTACAACTTATAAAAACAATAAGCCATAGCACAGAACTTATATGAATTCTATACCATGGCTTTTATCTTAAAATGGAATTATTCCCCAAACATCATGGAATTAACCATGTCAAGAGAATCAAAAATGAAATCCGGGCGATCTTTTTCCTCAGCTTGCTCCACGTCAGAAACGGTAGTTTCACCTGTCAACACAAGAACAGAAGTAACACCGTGATGTTTCCCCAAAGCAATATCTGTATACAATCTATCGCCAAAAATACACATATCATCATTGCTTATGCCTGTGTATTCACTTATCATAGAAAGAGTTGCCTTGGAAGGCTTCCCAAAATAAATAGGCGTTTTACCCGTAGATGCAGTAATAAAAGCAGAAATAGCTCCGCTGTCTGGAATAAAACCATCTTCCGTTGGACAATTAAAATCGGGGTGAGTTGAGAAGAATTCAGCACCTTTCATTATATAACAGCAAGCATTTTTCAACTTTTCATACGTTAATGTAAGGTCAAAGCTTGTGACAACAATATCTGCTTTTTCTTCATCACCGGAAATAAGGTTTATTCCTCGTCTTTTTAAATTATCTTCCAAATCAGGCGTTCCTAAAAGATAAACACTTTTTCCGCTTCTGTTTCTTACAAGGAATTCTGCGGTAACATCTCCCGAAGTCATTATTTCATCTTTAGTAGTAGAAAAGCCCATACGATTAAGCCTGTCCACATATGTTTCTGTAGAACGTGAGGCATTATTAGTAAAAAACAGTATATTTTTTCCTGCTTTTCTCAAATTATTTATATACTCTATAGCATAGGGAAAAACATTATTTCCCAAATATACCGTACCATCCATATCAAATATAAACAATTTTTTGTTTTTTAAAATATCAATTGTTGGATTCATAATTATTTTCCTATTACGATTATTTTGAAGTATTCATATCCGATGAATTATCTTTATTTTTCGGTGTTTTTTCATTCTTTGCAAGTATTCCAAAAATAAACAACGTACAAAGTTGAAGCGGAACACCAAGCACAAACAAAATCCACAAACGGCTGTTTAAAAATATAACAAAAATAGAAGTAAGCAAAGTCCACCAAAAAACAGAAGATATTGCCGCACCGTAGGATAATTTT
>JAZRPU010000269.1:0-3779 GCA_045649365.1 Eubacteriales bacterium
TTATGAGAATTGCAACACAAACAAGCTATTTAGGACAACTTCTTGGAGATGTAGAGGCTATAAAACTAATAGCTAAAGTTGGATATGATGGAATAGATTACTCTATGTTCTATATGAATGAAGAAAATTGTCCGTTGCATAAATCAAATTATATGAGTCATATAAAAAAAGTAAAAGAGACAGCCGATGCTCTCGGAATCCCTTTTACTCAAGGACATTCATATTTTCCTCATTACGTGGAAAATAACGATGAAAAAAGCAAAGAATATTATAACTATGCTTTGCGTTCTATTGAAATAGCTTCGTATTTAGGTATAAAAATCTTAACTATGCATCCTGTTTCATTTTCTACGAATTGCTTTGAGAGAAATATGGAAATCTTTTCTGGATTTGCTCCATATTGTGATAAATATGGAGTAAAAATTGCTATAGAAAACGTTATTAAATCAAACAGCATGAAATTATGTTGTGATCCGCAAGAGTTAAATAAATATATAGATACTCTTAATGCAAACGGAGAACGCTTTGTGGCTCTTGTTGACGTGGGGCACGCTGAATGCTCTGGGTATAAAGCAGATGAGTTTATAAGAAGCGTTGGGCATGACAGATTGAAAGGACTTCATATTCAGGATAGCGACGGCGTGAGAGATCTTCATCAGCTCCCGTTTGTTCAGAAATTTGATTGGAATGCTATAACTAAAGCTTTGGCAGAAATAGATTATTCGGGAGATTTGACTTTCGAGGCAGACAAATTTTTAAGATTATTTCCTGCGGAAATGGTGGAAGATGCATCTTGCTTTATGCTTAAAGTGGGAAAACAGCTTGTACGAATGATTGAAAGGCATAAATCGTAATATATTATTTTCGATTGAAGTTCCAGGGCGATAAAGTTCCGTCTGTTACTAAAAAGCTTTCTTGGGCAATAAGAGCCATTGGAGTGTCGGAATATGAATCAGAATAGAATTTTTCAACAACTGAATCTTTATATATTTCTCTGAAGCGAACAACTTTTTCTTCTCCTGAACAGTTAAGACCTGTGAACTTTCCGGTTTTCTTATCAACTCTTGAGGCCATATAATATTTTATTCCAAGCTTTTGACATGCAGGAGCTATAAGAAATTCAGGAGAGGCAGAAATAATCAAATCATCTTCCTTTTGAACATTTTGATACCATCCAAAAGATTTATGAATGTTTTTCTGCCAAAATTCTTCAATGTAATTATCAACGTTATTTATTCTTTTTAAATATGAAAAAACGCTTTCTTTGAATGTTGTTATATCTTTTTTGTCTGTTTTCCAAGCTATAAACGAAGGAAGCATTTTAATAGCGTTTAATAACAATGTGGGATTTTTCTTTAGACAAAAAAAGAAAAAATCCGTGGAACAATCTGTTCTGTTTATGGTTTTGTCAAAATCGTATACGTTCATATAAAATTCTCCTTTTTGTGAGGTTGTTATGATAAAAGTAAGTGTTGTAGTACCAGTTTATAAATCAGAAAAAAGTATTGATAAATGTATTAAAAGTATTATTAATCAAACAATTACTGATATAGAAATTATTTTGATCGATGACGGTTCACCAGATAATAGCGGAAAAATTTGTGATGAATATGCATTGAAAGATGAAAGAATAAAAGTTATCCATAAATCTAATGGTGGCGTATCATCTGCAAGAAATAGAGGTATTGAAGAAGCATCTGGAGAATATATTGTTTTTGTTGATAGTGATGATTGGGTTGAGAAAGAATATATAGAAACACTTCTTGAAATCAAAGAAAAATATGCTGACTCTGAATCTATATGCAGTTATAAAGTAATAACCTCTGATAATGAAACCGATTTTTCAACAATCAGTTTTTCTGATAATGAAGAAGTAAGTGTAATTCCATTTAATAAATACATGGAGTTGATAGTACATATTCTTGCCCAATCTCCTTGGAATAAGCTTTTTAAAAGAAGCGTGATAAATGAGTCAAAAATCAGATTTGATGAGTCAATTTCACTAGGAGAGGATATTATATTCTGTTTGGATTATTATAACAAATGCGGTAAAAGTAATATAGTATGCGTTAATCAAGCTTTGTATAATTATACAATGTTTGGAAATGAAACTTTGAGTAATAAGTATTATCCCGATTTGGTACAAATTGATGAAAGAATACATTCTAAAATAAAAGACTTTATAATTTCTCATAATGCGGATAAGTACCAAATAGAAATATATAACAACAATCGTTTTTTTAGTTATATTTCAGTTCTTGATAATACCTATAAAAAAGCAAATTTGTCTAGCAAATCAGAAAAAAGAAATACTAATAACAAAATACTACGTTCTCCCGAATTTAAAGAAGCGTTAAAAAATACTACTTCTCTGATTAATCCGCTACAAAAGCTTTCATATAAAAGCGGTAGTTGGACGTTAGTTCAATTGGTCAATAAGCTTAAAACAATGAGAAAAATTTTAAAAAGAGGTAATCATGGGTAAAAGAATTGAAGATGTCGGAATTAAAATAGGAAATATGAAAAGGGGACCTCTTAATAAAATAACTGATGTTCATGGTGTTAAAGTTGGTCACACAACAATTAAAAACGTACTTAATAAAACGGGAGTAACTGTTATTATTCCACACGAAAAGAATATTTTCGATAATAAGATAGTGGCAAGCTCATTTGTGCTTAATGGTTTTGGAAAAACGTCAGGTCTTATACAAGTGGAAGAGTTGGGAAATATTGAAACCCCTATAGCCTTAACTTCAACGCTGAATGTAGGGCTAGTTATGGATGCATTGGTGGAATATACATTAAACAATGCTTCGTCGGAAATAACTTCCGTAAATGCTGTGGTTATGGAATGTAATGACGGAAGAATAAATTCTCCTTTTAATCGTGCTGTGAAAAAAGAACATGTTTTTTCAGCAATAGAAAACGCTGATTATGATTTTGCGGAAGGCGACGTAGGAGCTGGTACGGGAATGATTTGTTATGGATTAAAAGGCGGAATTGGTTCGTCCTCCAGAATTGTTCCTATTGGAAAAGGATATACTCTTGGAGTTCTTGTTCAAACTAATTTTGGATCTTTGAAGGATTTAATGATTGATGGGCAGAAAATTGGAGAAATAATAAAACATGAGAGTGAGAACAACGAGGAGAAAGGCTCTGTTATAGTTGTTGTAGCTACAGATTTACCCCTTTCTTCCCGACAAATTAAAAGAGTTATAAAAAGAGCATCTGTAGGGTTGGCAAGAACTGGTTCTTTTATTGGACATGGTAGTGGAGAGGTTTTCCTTGGATTTTCCACATCGAATATAATAAATAATCATGAAAAAGATGATATTATCTCATTTTCTTCAGTTAATGAAGAAAAAATGAATCTTGTCTTTAGAGCTGTTGCTGAAGCAACAGAGGAAGCTGTGTTAAACTCTATGATAATGGCTGAAAAAACAATAGAGAGAAACGGCAAAGAAGTAAAAAGCTTGAATGAATATGTGGCTCTTCTTAAAAACAATTTAATCATTGTGTGAGCCTTTATAAAAATCAACCGCATTAGAAGCGGTTGATTTTTTATTAATTGTCTTTTAAAAGAGATTCTAAGTCAGTTTTTGTAGGTTGATTTTCTTTTTTTAAGTCGGAAAGATATGAAAAATAATTATTTCCTGTGAAACGATCTATTATTTGTGTAAAACAACTCATTATTCCAACAGCAAATAATGTGCCGTCAACTACGGGAGTAAACCTTCTTAAAGCCATGATAATAATACCGGTGCATACTCCAAAAATAA
>JAZRPU010000270.1:0-10045 GCA_045649365.1 Eubacteriales bacterium
AAACTCCTTACAGCAGAAAGGTCTTCCGCAAATACCAAGTCCGCCCAAAAGCTTTGCTTCATCACGAACACCAATTTGTCTAAGCTCGATTCTTGTATGGAAAAGTCCTGCCAAATCTTTTACAAGCTCTCTGAAATCCACTCTGCCGTCTGCTGTGTAATAGAAAATAAGCTTTGTGTTATCAAAGGTGTATTCCACGTCAACAAGCTGCATTACCAATCCGAACGCCGCAACTCTTTGAGGCCAGAGTTTTTTTGCTTTTTCTTCAAGCTGTTTATTTTTTTCATATTTTTCTCTGTCCTCGTCGGTAGCTTTTCTCACGACGGATTTAAGGTCAGCGACAAGCTCGGACATTTTCACTTCCTTATTAGGAACGGAAATGAATCCAAATTCAATACCCCTGCTTGTATCAACAATAACCTCTTCGTCAAGAGCAAGCTCTAAACCCGCAGGGTCGAAATAATAAGTTTTTCCACCCTCTTTATATCTCACTCCAACGACCATAACAGTTTTTGTGGGGTCGAACTCTTCGGGGATTTCTTCCGTTATTTCATATTCTTCCCCGACAGCCTTTTCTTCTTTTATTTCTTCATAAAGCTCTGCAACGGTGTTTTGCTTTTTAGGTTTTTTCTGTTCCTTTGGTTCAGCATGAGCTTCAGCTTTTTTCTCCTCAACACCGCCTGCTTCCACAGCAGATTCTTCTACCGTTTTTTTCTGTTTATTTTTATTCTTTTTCCAATAAGGGTTATATTTTTTCTTTTTCTTTTCTTCCATTACGGTTTTTTCCTCACATTTATATTATTGTTCCGCACAGCTTTGCTATGCAAGAGGTGTAGTTTCCATTATTTTCCAAAGCTTGCACCGTTTCTTGTATAGCTTCTGAAATTGTCACAAGTGCTTCCGAAGAGTTTTTGGAATAGCGCAAGGCAGAGCTTTCCGACAAAAAACAAAGCTCCCTTCCGCCTTTTTTATAACAAACAGTATCTCTCACCGCGTATAAAACAAGCATTAAAAGTCTGTTTGCCACGTCTTTTTTAGTTTTATATCCGTTTAAAAGCTTTGCGGTTTTATAAACACTTTTTTCCGAAAGAATATAATCAGAAAGCTCAAGGGCGGTTTTACGTTCTTCTTTAGAGTTTTTTTCCAAAAGCTTTACCGCTCTTCCGTAAAACCCCTCGGAAAGCCTCACAGCACCGCTTATATCTTCCTCATTCTCTTTAGGGAACTTCTTCTTTAAAATCTCAAAAAGCTGTTCTTTTTCCAAAGGCGATATACTGAAAAATGATGCTCTTGACCTTACCGTTGGCAAAAGTGCTTCTTTCTTTTCTGTCAGAATGAAAAACACAACGTATTCAGGCGGCTCTTCAAAGGCTTTAAGCAGAGCGTTTTGCGCTTGAACGGTCATATTTTCGCAATGGTCTAAAATATATATTTTCTTTTTTTCTTCGTTAGGGGGAATGCTGATGCTTTCCGTAACACGCCTTACCTCATCTATTTTGAAAGAAGAGGTTTCCCCTTTATTTACAATTCGTATATCAGGGTGCGAGCCATTATCTGCCTTTCGACAGCTTTCACACCTGCCGCAAGGCTCTCCGCCACAAAAGATTGCTTTAGCACAGTAAAGGGCAAAATCAAGCTTACCTGCTCCCTCACCGCCTGAAACGATATATGAATGTGACACTTTTCCGTTTTTTATCAAAGATAAAAACCTGTTTTTAATATCCCGATTAAGCTCCACTTTCAGCTCCATATATACATATAGTCAATTGATTTAAAATACACCGCTATTATAATATCACATTTTTTTTGATTTGAAAAGGGTTTTTTTAAAATTAACAAAAAAATTTATCTCCCTGTTGCAATTTTCAATTAAAAATGTTAAAATGTAATTTGAATGACAATACCACACATAAACAAGGAGGTACTCATGGAAACAAAGGGTGTTAAAGTTTTTCACATGGCAGACGTTCATCTTGATTCCCCTTTTTCCGTTTTATCGCCATCGGAATCGGAGCAGAAAAGAATCCAGTTAAGAGGAACTTTTTCTTCAGCGGTGTTTTTTGCCAAATGTGAAAAAATAGATATATTTTTAATTTCGGGTGACCTTTTTGATGCAAGATTCGTAACGAAAGATACCGTTGATGCGGTAATAAGGGAGTTTGCATCATTTCCCCAATGTAAATTTTTCATTTCTCCCGGAAACCACGACCCATATAATGACACATCGGTATATAAGAATTATACTTTTCCCGAAAACGTTCACATTTTTTCAGGGTCAAGAGAATGTGTAAGGCTTCCCGACCTTAAAGCTTGTGTTTACGGAATAGGCTTTACCTCCAATGAATACATAAGCTCTCCCGTTGCGGGTTATGGAAAGCTTGACAGAGAAATGATAAATATTCTCGTTTGCCACGGAGATATGACAAGTGGCTCTAAATACGGGCCCGTTACTCAAAACGATATTGCTTCGTCGGGCTTTGAATACGTGGCGTTAGGTCATATTCATCAGAAAACCGAGCTTTTGAAAGCGGGGGAAACCTATTATGCATATCCCGGCTGTCTTCAAGGCAGAGGCTTTGACGAAACGGGACATAAGGGAGCATATTACGGAATAGTATCAAAAGAAAAAACGGAAATGTATTGGAAGCAGTTTTCCGTAAAACGATACGAATGGATAGAATGTGATATATCTCAATCAAAAACAAAAAGCGAGGCTATTGAAAAAATACGCCCGTATCTTTCGGGATTTTCTTCCGATACAGCCTTGAGAATCACGTTGAAAGGAACTGTAGAAGGGGCATTTATTCTCTCCCCTGCTGATTTTGGAGAAAGCAACGCTTTGCCCTACAGAATAGAACTAATCGACAAGACAAATACTGCTCCGAATATATCCGCTCTTGAAAAAGAAAACACGGTAAAGGGGCTTTTTTACCGACTCGCCATGGAAAAGCTTTCTCAATGTAACACAGAGGAAGAAAAAGCCACGGTGGATAATGCAGTAAAAATAGGGCTTGCCGCCCTTGAGGGAAGAGATATTCCCTTTGATTATTAACAAGGAGGTATTTTGAAAAATGAAAACAATTATTAAAAAGATAGAAATAACCTCCTTTGGTTGCTTGAAAAACAAGACCCTCTCCCCCAACGATAAATTAAACGAGATAACCGCTCCCAACGAAAGCGGAAAAAGCACCTTGGCTGCATTTATCAAATTCATGTTTTACGGATTCAAGAGTGCAAAAAAGGATATAATCGACAGCGACAGAAAAATGTATCTCCCTTGGGATTCTCCCTTTGTCGCGGGCGCGTTGGAGATTTCTGCTGACGATAATTTATACAGAATCGAAAGAAAATTTGCTCCCTCTCAAAAAGAAGTCCTCACTATAACGGAGGTTTCCACAGGGAAAGCAGTTTTTCAAGGGCTTTGTCCCGGAGAGGTTTTCTTTGGTGTTGACATGGAAACAGCGGAAAAGACCTTTATTTTCGACCAATACTGTGCTCTTACCGCAAGAGATGGAGAGCTTTTCGACAGCATTAGAAATATTATCTTTTCGGGTGACGAAAGCTCAAACACAGAAAACGCCTTAAAACGCTTGAAGGACATAAAAAAAGAGCTTAAAAATTCCCGCGGGGGCGGTATGGTTGAAAAGTTAGAGAAGGAATTTGAGCAATACAAATCCGCCTATGACGTTTCCATGAGCAAAATTGCCACACTTAAAGATATAAGTACACAAATTGCATTATTGAAAAAGAACATAGAGCGCAATTCCGCAAACGAAAAAAAGCTTTTGGCTGAAAAAGAAAACGTGGAAAAATATCAGGCATATTTAAAGCTTTGCGAATTAAGCGAGCTGGAAAAAGAAGCAGTAAATGCCGAAAATGCTTATAAAATCGCCATATCCTCTTTAGAGGGTGCGGGTATTCCCGACAACGCGCTTTTGGAAGATTTGGTAAATGCAAACGCGGAAAAGCTTTCCCTTTCCTCCCTTAAGGAAGAGCTTACAGCTTCCTTGAAGAAAAACGAAGAGGAGCTGGAGGATATAAAGGATAAAACAATTTCTTCCACAGAATCCACAGAAGAGATTAAAGAAAACCTTTCAAAAGCATCAAAAGGGGCAAAAGCTTTCTCTGTCATTGGCGGAATCCTTTCCGCTTTGGGATTAGTTTCCCTTGCCCTTTCTTTTAAAAAACTGAATGTATTTCTTTGTGCTTTGGTTTTTCTGATTTTTGCATTATCTATAACATTTTTCATACTCGGTGCAGTAAAAAGCGGAAAGCGAAAAAAATACATCAAAGGCTTTGGAGTAGAAACGGAAGCGGAGCTTTTGGCATTATTAAACAGCAGAGAAGAAACGCAAGAGCGCAAGGCTGTTAAGGAAAAAGAGAACGTTTCACTTTGTGAACGAATCAAATCAGTAAGCGAGGAGCTTTTGCAGGTGGAAGAAAAGCTCACAGGGGTTTTAGGAAGATATTTCAAATCTTCCACGGAGGACTCCGCGGAGCTTATAAGACGATTAAGAAGCGTTTCGGAAAAAGTTGCAGAAGCAAAGAAAATTGCAGAAAGCAAAAAAGAATCTTTACTTAAAACCGCAGAACTTCTGGATAAAACCGCTTTGGAGGAAAAAGCAAAGGGTGCAACACCTCCACAGCGTAACATGGAAGAAATAGAAAAACAGCTTAAATTCGTTCAAAACGGGAAAAAGCTCATGGAAGAAAAAATCATTTCCGCAGAGAAAGAAAAAGCTGTCACAGAATCCTCCATAACTCCTCCCTCCTCTTTATTTGAGAAAGCGGAATCGGTTTATAAAAAGCTTATATGGGCAAAGGAGCGTTTACGCGCTGTAGAGCTTTCCATCGAGCTTATCGAAAAAGCGGGAGAAGAAATGAAAGCCGCATTAGCTCCCAAAATTACCGCTTACGCTTCAGAGCTTTTCAACATTGCTACCGACGGAAAATATAAATCCCTCAACGTTACAACAGAGCTTTCCTTGGCGGTGGACAACGGAGAAACGGTAAAAAGTGCGGAATATTTAAGCGCGGGCGCGAGAGCTTGCGCGTATATATGCTTAAGACTTGCATTGTTAAAGGTGCTTTATAACGATAATTTCCCACCTATCATCTTTGATGATGCCTTTGTTCGATTGGATAAAAAACGTCTTGAACAGATAAATAAAGCGATTTTCTCCTCTCCCGCAAAGGATTCGCAAATATTCATTTTCTCTGCTACAGAACAATAATTCAAAGTAAAAAATCAAGAGCATGAAAAACAGCTCTTGATTTTTTTGTATTCAGTTCAATGAAATCACCGCGCCCATAGTTCCTCTCACTCCGCCCGTCTTTCTGTGAGAATGGAAAAGAGCGGGATTACAGGCTGTACAATGGTCGCTGGAATCAATTTGTGAAACTCCCGAATCTCTCAATATTTCTTCATTCATTCCCACCAAATCTGCAAAGAATCCGTTTTCTGTTTTTTTAATATGTCTGCCTGCAAATCCGCTCCCCCGCGCTTTAGTTACAGACTCCGCAAAATCCTCTTTAACCTCAAAACAGCAGGAATGGATACAATGTCCTATAGCCGCAACAATCTCTCCCGCCTTCACGCCGTATTGATCAAAGAGCCTTACCGCCTCGTTGCAGATTCCCGAAACCGTTCCACGCCATCCAGCGTGAACAGCACAAATAACACCGCCGCCGTAAAACAAAACGGGAACGCAGTCTGCCATACGAATCATTAAAGAAACGCCATTTTTATCAGTTATAAATCCGTCGCATTCACCAAGGGGGGAAAGAAAAGAGGTGTTTTCTATTTTTCTAATAATTTTTGAATGGATTTGAGGTGCGAAAGCTACTTTTGTATTTTTAATCCCCGCCAAAGAGGTTAAAAGACTTATATTTTCCAAAACAACTTCATCATCGTCGCCTCTGCCAAAGCCCACGTTCATGGAAGCGGTATGAGGAAGCACACTCACCCCTCCACTTCTCGTTGAAAAACCGTGGGGAACGTTTTTCTCTTTCAAAAGAGTAGATGTAAAAATTCCGTTTTCATAAATAAACATAGCTTTATTCCTTATAATAATATAATTTTTTAGCCAAAAATATAAAAAAACATATTGCATAGTTGAAAATAAAATGTTATAATAACTTTGTATTCCGTTTTATCAAAAAGCGGTGATAAATAAAGTAAATAATTAATTGTACATATTTCAGGAGGTTAAACAATGGAAAAGCAAAATATCGATTGGGCGAATATAGGCTTTGGTTATATTAAGACCAGATCCCGCTTCGTTGCCAACTACAAAAACGGAGCATGGGACAAAGGTGGTCTTACGGAAGATTCCAACATAACTATCAGCGAATGTGCAGGCGTGCTTCAATATGCACAAACCTGTTTTGAAGGACTTAAGGCATACACAACGGAAGACGGACATATTGTTACCTTCCGCCCCGACCTTAACGACCAGAGAATCCATGATTCAGCAGTTAAGCTTCGCATTCCTCCTCTTCCCGAGGGAATGTTTATTGATGCTGTTAAACAAGTAGTTGCAGCTAATGAGGACTACGTTCCTCCCTACGGTTCAGGTGCCACACTTTATATCAGACCTTACATGTTCGGAAGCAGTCCCGTTATCGGTGTTAAACCTGCTGAAGAATATCAGTTCAGAATGTTCGTAACTCCTGTTGGACCTTATTTCAAAGGCGGTGTACGCCCTCTCAACATCAGACTTTCCGACCTTGACAGAGCCGCTCCCAAGGGAACGGGTAATATCAAAGCAGGTCTTAACTATGCTATGAGCCTTTACAATATTGTTGAAGCTCACGATTTAGGCTTTGACGAAAACCTTTATCTTGATGCCGCAACAAAAACAAAAATTGAAGAAACAGGCGGAGCAAACGTTATCTTTATTACTAAAGACGGAAAAGTAGTAACTCCTAAATCCGAAACTATACTCCCCTCTATCACAAGACGTTCTCTCCTTTACGTTGCAAAGAACTATTTGGGACTTGAAACGGAAGAAAGAGAAATCCACAAAGACGAGCTTGCTGATTTTGCAGAATGCGGACTTTGCGGAACTGCCGCAGTTATCTCTCCCGTTGGAATTATCAATGACCACGGAAAAGAAATCGTGTTCCCCGACAGCAACAAGGAAATGGGCCCCGTTACCAAAAAGCTTTACGATACCCTTACAGGAATCCAGATGGGCAGAATCGAAGCTCCCGAAGGCTGGATAATGAGAATCAAATAAGAGGATTTGTAAATGAGTATTGCATCATATATCGACCACACACTTTTAAAGCCTACAGCAAGTGCCGCAGAGCTTGAAAAGCTTTGTGCAGAAGCAAAAGAATTTTCCTTTGCTTCCGTTTGCGTTAATCCTTGCAACGTTGCAACGGCAAAAGCACTTCTTAAAGATACTCCCGTGAAAATTTGCACGGTTATCGGCTTCCCTTTGGGCGCGGGCAAAACGGAAACAAAGGTTTTTGAAGCAAAAGAAGCCCTTAAAGACGGATGCGATGAATTTGATATGGTTATCAATATCGGCAAATTGAAAGACAAGGATTACGATTTTGTTCGTTCTGATATAGCCGCTGTTAAAAATGCCATTGGGGATAAAACCCTTAAAGTTATCATTGAAACAGGGCTTCTTGAAGACGAAGAAAAGGTTATGGTTTCCAAGCTTTGCCTCGAAGCAAAGGCTGACTTTGTTAAAACCTGCACAGGCTTTGCCAAGGGCAGTGCTACTGTGGAAGACATTGCACTTATCAAAAAGACTGTAGGAAACAACAGTTTCATAAAAGCATCGGGCGGAGTAAGAGATCTTGCCTCTGCAAAAGCTCTTATAAATGCGGGTGCTGACCGTATTGGTGCATCTGCCGGCGTTTCAATTGCCGCCGAAGAATCAAACGCTTAAAAGTTAATTTGCAAAGGGGTGTTACAAATTTGGGGTTTTCTCGTATTTGAAACACCCTTTGTAATTATATACCTTATTTCAATAAATTTCAACGATATTTTGAAATTATATTTATTTCGCAAGGAGATATTTACATGAAAAAGATTTTATCATTATGTTTATTACTTTCAATGCTTCTTTCACTCGCTTTTTCTGTTAATGCATCTGCTTTGGACTCCAACGTTTCCACAGATAACAACGCTTTGAGCTACGATGAAACAATTTTGGAAAACAAAGTGTTCCTCGACAAAGAAAAAAGCTTTATTATTGCAAAAGGTGAAAATATTTCTTCAAGTGTTATTACTGATTATTTCGCCACCAACGGTATAGAAGTTACCTTAACAGATAAAAACGGTGACTCTCCCGAAACAGAAAACCTTTTCACAGGGCTTGTTGTAACTTCCCCCGAGAAAGCTTATACCGTTATTTTAAAAGGCGATACAGATGGGTCAGGAGAAATTGACAGCACAGACTATCTTGTTTTAAAAGGTGTATTTTACAAAAAAAGTGAATATCCAAAAGGCATTTATTTCCACGCTTCAGACGTAGATGACAGCGGTGAGATTGATTCTACCGACTATTTGTGCATTAAAAACATCTTCCTTGGCTCTTCTGAAAGCGAATCTCCCGACGTTCCCACAAACAACCTTGCAGGAACTTATGACGTTTCTTTATGGGTTAATATAGCAAATGGAGCTAATGAATCTGATGAAGTTTTCAAAAAGCAGATTCAGGCATTCATGGAAGAAAACCCTGAAATTGTTATTAACGCTACTATAGAACAAGTTGCTATTAGTGATGCAAGCTCTAAAATTATTGCGGGCGTTGTTTCCGCTCCCGACATTTACTGCTTCCCACAAGATAGCCTTTCCCGCCTTGTTCGCGCCGGTTATCTTGAAGCACCATCAAAAGAAGTTCAACAATTAATCAAGGAAAACAACGATTCAACCGCTGTTGATTTTGCCACTTTCAATGAAACAATATACGCGTATCCTATGATAAACAACAATGGTTACTTTATGTACTATGACAAAAGCTTGTTTTCCAAAGAAGATATACAGTCTATGGAAAAAATGATTGCTATTTGCGAAGCTAATGACCGCAAATTCCGTTTTGCTCTGGAAAATGCATGGTACACCGCATCTTTCTTCTTTGCAACAGGCTGCAGATCCAATTGGACTATGGATGACGAAGGAAACTTTATAGCAGTTGACGATAACTTCAATTCCGCCGAAGGACTCATTGCAATGAAGGGTATGCAAAAGCTCACTCAATCCATAGCTTATGACAGCAATGCCGATGATTTTAATGATGCAGGTGTTGTCGTTACAGGTTTATGGAACGAAGAAACAGCTAAAGACCATTTCGGCAATAACTTTGCCGCCGCAAAGCTCCCATCTTTTGAAGTAGACGGGAAATCCTATCAACTTTCGTCATTTTCGGCAGGAACGCTTTTGGGAGTTAAACCACAAGCAGACAATAAAAAAGCGGCAGTTCTTTCACTCCTCGCGCAATATCTTACAAACGAAAAATGTCAGCTTGAAAGATATGAAGAGCTTAATTGGGGTCCCTCCAACAAAGCGGCTCAAGTTTCCGACATAGTAAAAGCCGACGAATCCCTCTCCGCTCTTTATGAGCAAAATCAATATTCCGTAAAGCAAGACGTTATCTACGGCCAATGGTGGGATATCGCAAAACGTCTTGGTGCAGAAGCCAAAGAAGCTCAAAGTGAGGCAGACCTTAAATCAGCTCTTGAAAGATATGAAGAAGCCATTAATTTTTGGTTTTCACTAACTGAAGAAGAAAAAAGAGCCTGGAACATTGTCGGTAACGTTTGCGGAACATTATGGAACACGGATATTCCAATGACGGAGATATCAGAAAACACATGGGAATCCGACGTGCTTTATCTGCAAGCGGGAGAAGAATTTAAAGTTCGCAGAGGATATAACTGGGATATAAACTTCGGAACAGGATTTAACAGCGCTTACAATTTCGTTGTTGAAGAAACGGGATATTATATCGTTCATTTCGTTTGGGACGGAGGAGAGCAAGGAGAAATAACTCTCATCCCCGCGGAAAACAACTAAAGGCTAAAA